>JAZNEO010000124.1:0-3715 GCA_045588685.1 Candidatus Avelusimicrobium sp.
TTCAAAAACACGGTTAAAAACAACTTTAACGACCCAAAGGCCACTCAAAACCCTTGCATCTCCCCAAATCGTAGCAAAAAAAAAAACAAGTCAAGCTTTTTTGTCAATCCTTTTTCTTTCCGAAAAAAAGGACCAAAAAGATGCCCAGTCAATAATCACAAAAAAAACAGCCCTTTGGCTGTTTTTCCTTGTATTTTATATACTATAACTATGCTACTGGTATGGTTCAAAACGATTTTTAATTTTTCAATTTATCCTCTCTTACGCAGGGTAACTCCGTGGCGCACCGCTTTTTTTGCTTTATATCTATGGCTAGTGGGAGTATTGGTGTTCAACCTTTATTTTGCTTGGCAGGTGCATGACAAACTACCTATTTTCATTCGCAATTTCCCGACATTGAATTTCGAAAAAGGACACCTCGTTTCCGAAGAAAAAGCCATCATACATATTCCCTCCACCGACTATGCCATTTTACTCGATTCTACCCGCCAGTCTCCCCCTACCGCGCAGGAATTTGCCGATAAGCACTGGCTGGCTTTTATTAGCAACAATCAACTCTATATGCTCTCTGTAACCGGAGTATCTTCTCAGCCGATTCCCGCACAAGTGGACGGCACCATTGATGCCGCTTGGCTACAAGAACACAGTTCCTCCATACGAGGAGTTCTGCAAACTATGATTTTTATGGGTTCTTTCTTTTTTCTGGCCCTGTTCTTTTTCTTATCGTGGCTGATGGCCGGAAGTGTTATACTATTTTGGATGGGATTTAACCGCCATCCCATGCCGTTAGGAATTATGACCCGTTGGGCTATATTCTTACAAGGTCCCGCATTGGTGCTATGGATTGTGAATTTATTAAGCGGAGTCCCTCTGTTTGTACTGGCTCTATTTATTTTATTTAATATCTATGTCCAGCAAATTTTCAACATTTTGCCGGAGGATTGAGGAATATGTTACTAAAAATCATACGCAAATTCAGCTCTGCACATCATTTACCGCATTATGACGGGCCCTGTCATAATTTGCACGGGCACACGTGGAAAGTGGTTTTTTTAATAGAAGGCCCCGTACAAGCCAATGGGATGGTATATGATTTTAAGGTGCTCAAAAAATTACTGGACGAACAACTGCCCGATCATCAATACTTAAATGATTTGCTAGAAAATCCGACAGCAGAAAATTTGGCCCCTTATCTGTTTGAAAAGATTTCAGCCGTATTAAAGTCACTGGGGCTTCAACTTAAAACCTTAGAGCTTTGGGAGAACGAAAGTGCCGCAGCCATCGTGGAACATTAACGAAATTTTTTATTCCGTACCAAGCGAAGGAAAACACACCGGCATGCCGGCGGTGTTTGTGCGTCTGTCCGGTTGTCACATGGGATGCGATTTTTGCGATACAAAATACGCTTTTGCCAAGGGCACGGACATGAACAGTTTGCAACTTTTGGTAGCGGTGGCGGAGTTTCCTTGCAAAACAGTGGTCGTCACCGGAGGAGAACCGACCGAGCAGGATTTACCTGCCCTGATAGCCACGCTTAAATCCGCCGGTTACACCGTGCACATTGAAACGAACGGCGCCCGCGACTGCGATGTAAGCCGCGCAGATTTTGTCTGCGTTTCACCCAAAAAATATGTCGCCCCGCAAATGTTGCAAAAGGCAGATATTATTAAATTAGTCGTCAGCACCCACACTCCGATTCAGGAGATCGAAAAATTTTATGCGTATGAAAATGAGAAAACGCAACTTTATTTACAACCCGAAAGCAACAAACAGGAGAATATAGACTTATGCGTAAAACTAATAAAAAATCACCCGTCCGCACGGCTCAGCGTACAGCTGCACAAACTCATAAACGTACGGTAAGCGAAGCTAAAATTTTAGAAAATATCCGCGAAATATTGGCCTACCTTGGAGATGACCCGACTCGCGAAGGCTTGCAAGAAACCCCTAAACGCATTGTGCGCAGCTGGGCCAAATTATTCGGCGGCTATAAAATGCGCCCCCAAGACGTACTGAAAACCTTCACGGAAGGCTCTTGCGAAGAAATGGTGGTACTCAAAGATATTGAATTTTATTCGACGTGCGAACACCATTTGCAACCGTTTTTCGGCACCATTAGCATCGGTTATTTGCCCAAAGGTAAAGTGTTGGGTATTTCTAAATTAGCGCGCCTGGTGGAAGTATATGCCCGCCGTCTGCAAATTCAAGAAAAACTCGTGGCGCAAATTGCCGACAGCTTAATGGAAACATTGCAACCGCACGGCGTAATGGTCGTCTGTAAAGCTAAACATATGTGCATTAGTTCGCGCGGCATTGAAAAACACAATGCCGTTATGGTTACCAGTGCGATTCGCGGTGCTTTCAAAAAAATGGAAGTACGCAACGAATTTTTGGAAATGATTAAATAATATGTTTCCTCAAGTAATGGGTATTATTAATGCCACGCCGGATTCTTTTTACGATGGCAACCCGCAAAATAATTTAGACAGTTTGCTAGCTAAATGTGCGGCCCATTTGGAAGACGGAGCTGACATCCTAGACATCGGCGGAGAATCCACCCGTCCGGGGGCCACGCCTGTATCTGCTGAGGAAGAGTTGGCCCGCACCTTAGAGTTAATCAAACAAGTCCGCGCGCGTTGGCCGCAGGCCGTAATTTCCCAAGATACATTCAAAATACCGGTGGCCTTAGAGGGGCTCAAAAACGGGGTAAAACTCATCAATGATGTCAGCGGTACGTCCGATCCGGAAATGTTTAAACTGGTGAAAGATTTTCAAGCGCAAATTGTTATTATGCACATGCGCGGCACGCCACAGACCATGCAAACACTTACCCAATACACCAATTTACTCGGCGAAATCAAAGATTTTTTAGCCGGCAAAATCGCCCAAGCCCAACAATATGGTCTTACCAAAGAGCAGATTATTATTGACCCGGGATTTGGCTTTGCCAAAACACGAGAGCAGAATTATCATTTGCTAGCGCATGTAGCGCAACTCAAAAATCTCGGTGTACGCATGCTAATTGGTTTATCGCATAAAAAATTTCTCAGTCAGCTCGGCGAAAAACCGCCCAAACGCAAAACCCAAACCATTTGTGCCAATTTGGCCGCGTTGCAAGCCGGAGCTGATATCTTACGAGTACACGACGTACGCGAAACTAAAAAAGTAGTCCGTTTTTTCACTGAATGGGAGGCAAATAAATGAGCAAAGTATATTTAACACAAGCCGGTTCTTTCCACGCCATGCACAGCCACGATGGCACCTTGGCAGAGCCGTTACACGAGCACGAATTCCGTTATGAAGCTACTTTTTACGGTAATATCAATGAAGAACGATTCTTGATTGATTTCCGCCAAATCAGCAATTTGTTCAAAACAGAATTGGAAAAACAACTTAACGGATCTGACTTAACGACCTTTTTGCCATTTCCGACGGCAGAGTCTTTGGCCATTTGGCTCTATGACCGCATCAAGGCCAAAATGCCTCAGCTTTACAGTGTCAAGGTAGCCGAAAACGCAGACCGCTGGGTAGAGTACAGAGGCGAAGAATAATGCCGCTAGCTATCTTGGGCCTGGGTAGCAATCAAGGAAATCCGAAAGAAAATTTAGACCGTGCCATTGCCGCGTTGTCTGACATTGGCACCGTCAAGGAAGTCGCCCCCTATATTTTATCCAAACCGGAAGGATATGATGCCCAGCTCGATTTTGTAAACACG
>JAZNEO010000125.1:0-1892 GCA_045588685.1 Candidatus Avelusimicrobium sp.
GGCCCTATTCGTTCCTTATTCCGATGAAGGAGAGGCAAAATCCAGAAAAATTAGCGAGTATAATTTAGCCGTGCAAGGCATTTATCCGCCCGCTTCTACTTTTAAAGTAATTACAGCTATTGCCGCGATTGAAAAAGGAAATTTCGACCCGTACAAGATTATTTATTGCCCGGGTCATTATGATGCCGGTTCGCGTGTGTTTAAGTGTTGGAGTACGCACGGTCTGGTGGACTTTTTCGGTGGCATGGCCGGTTCCTGTGATGTTTATTTTTATACTTTAGCTGCACAAATAGGTCCGGCTGCGATTGAAAAAGTGCAACAAATGTTTCAGTTTGGGCAGCCTACGGGAATTGATTTGCCCGGAGAGAAATCAGGTAATTTGTATGGGCCTACTCGTCGAGCGCGTAATCGTTCGTATTGGTTTATAGGGGATACTTTAAATCTATCTATCGGTCAAGGGGAACTGTTGGTAACGCCCATTAAAATGGCTCAATATGCGGCCGCACTTGCCAGCCGCGGTAAAGTGTGGAAACCCTATTATTTAGACCGGGTAGTAGATTCGAACAACGGAAAAATACTGGCACAAGGAACGAGTGAACAAATTGGGCAGGTGGAGATTAAGGCTTCCACGTGGGATTTAGTGTATAAAGCCCTTAAAAATACGGTTGAAAACGGCACAGCCCATAGAGTGCACATCCCTGGACTAGAGGTGTATGGCAAAACGGGTACGGCTCAAAATCCGCACGGAGCGGACCACGGTTGGTTTTTAGCTTTTGCCGGTAGACCCGGGCAAGAGCCGGAACTGGCAGTAGCCGTTTTTGTGGAGTTTGGCAAAAGCGGTTCCTCGGTGGCGGGCCCTATTGCCCGTCAAATGATAGAAGCTTATTTCCGCACAGAAGACACTGCTCTGTTGGTAGAGGAATTTTTAGGAGATTAATATGGCCCCTTATACAGCTACTACTCGTAAAAGTACTTTGGACACTGTTCTGTTTGGAGCGATGTTATTGCTGGCAATGTTGGGCGCGCTATGTATTATGTCTGCAGTCAATACGCTTAGTTTATCCAATCCAGTGGTGCGCACGCACTTGATAGCGGTGCCGGTGGGACTTATGGCTTTTTTTGTGGGTTGGAGTTTTAACTATCAAATTTTTGATGAACAATGGAAAGGCCTGTACGGAATAATTTTAGCCTTACTGGTGGGTGTTTTATTGTTTGGGAGTTACCAGCGCGGAAGTCGTTCTTGGTTTGTGTTGCCATTGTTTTCTTTTCAGCCGGCTGAATTATGCCGGGTGTTAATACTCTTGGTATCTGCGGCGTTTTTAGACAGGCAAGGTCGGCGCATTCGCGATATGCGCACGCTGTTCTTGTTAGGGTGTTTGGTTTTGCCTGTCTTTGGACTGATTATGATGCAACCGGATTTTTCGTCTATTGTTATTACCTTTCCCGCTTTACTGGCGTTGTTATATTGTGCGGGAATTAATGTGTTCTATTTAGCCTTGGTTGCTATGTTTGCACTGGTGGCCGGAGTGTTTACGATTGCTTGGACGTATTTTTATTTGCATCCGGCATTACGCGAATATTGGCTGATAGATGCCTTTTGCCGGTTGAGTTCTCATCCCTTGTATATTTGTGGATTTGCCTTGTTGGTGATGGTGGGAGGGTATGCCGCTTGGCAGTTATGTAAACAATTGCGTTTATTTGTGCCTTCGTTTTATTTTGTATTAGCCACCTTGGTCATCTTGGCCGGTTTTGCGGCAGGGGTGTTTGTGGATAAACAAATGAAACCCTATCAGCGAAAACGCGTAGAGGCCTTCCTGGCCCCGCAGTCGGATCCAAAGGGGGCTTCTTATAATGTGTTGCAGGCTCAAATTGCCATGGGGTCCGGTGGCATT
>JAZNEO010000126.1:0-7722 GCA_045588685.1 Candidatus Avelusimicrobium sp.
ACAGCTATTAATTTGGCGTATGCCTTGGCGTACTTAAATCAAGAAGTACTGTTGGTAGATTTTGACCCGCAGGGGAATGCCGGTTCCGGTTTAGGCGTAGTAGTTGAGAACGGAGGGAAATCCGTTTATCATCTATTAACCAAAAACGCTTCTTTTGAGGAAGTAGTGAAACAAACTTCCAATGATATGTTGGATGTAATTCCCACTTGCAAAAATTTAGCAGGGGCAGAGGTGGAGTTGGTAAATATCCGCGGCCGTGAGAATATGCTCAAAGAAGCACTGGCTCCGCTTCGCAAGATGTACCAATATATTATTATTGACTGCCCTCCTTCTTTAGGACTTTTGACGCTCAATGCCCTGATGGCGGCCGATAGTGTCATTACTCCAGTACAATGTGAATATTATGCCATGGAAGGGTTGGCCCACTTTATGAGCACTATTTCAAAAATCCGTCAGTTTTTAAATAATAATTTAAAATTGGACGGTGGCGTGCTGACCATGTATGATTCTCGTATGAACTTGTCCAAACAGGTCTTTGAAGAAGTAAGCCGTTTTTTTGGAGAAAAAGTATACAAAACTCCCATTCCGCGTAATATCCGTTTGGCAGAAGCCCCCAGTTTTGGGCAATCTATTTTTGATTATGATCCTACCTGCCGCGGTGCTAATGCCTATATACAGCTAGCTATTGAATTTATGGCGCGGCGTGGCGTAAAAGTATCTGATTTTGAAGGATTTTCTATGAATATGGCGGGAGCCTATAATTATGATTTCGGAGGCTGATTCTATGACCAGACAAGCTTTAGGAAAAGGTTTAGATGCTTTACTTAAACAAACAGAAGAAGTGTTAAATCCCAATTCCGGCAGTACCACTGCCGCAGATAGCGGAGTAGCCGTACAGAAAATTGATTTAAACAAAATTATTCCCAATCGCTACCAGCCGCGCCGTGTATTTGATGAGGACAAGTTGCAGGAACTGGCCCAATCTATCAAAGAACATGGCTTAACTCAACCTATCGTGGTGGTATATGATGCAGGGCTGGATAAATATGAAATTGTGGTAGGGGAGAGACGCTTTCGTGCCTGCCAATTGGCCGGACTGACAGATATAGAAGCGATTGTACACAAAGCGCTTAGCGACCAACAAATGTGCGCTTTGGCCTTAATTGAAAACATTCAGCGGGAAGATTTAAATCCTATTGAAACGGCGCTGGGATACCGCAATTTAATGCATCAATTTGAAATTTCCCAAACCGATTTAGCGCAATACTGCGGCAAGTCCAAAGGGGCCGTTTCCAATGCATTACGCCTATTGGAACTGCCGGAACATATGCAAGAAGCGTTGCAGGACGGCACCATTACCGAAGGGCATGGCCGGGCCTTGCTCATGTTAAATGACCCGACGAAACGGGAAATTTTATTTGCGAAACTAAAAAAGAGCAAAATGTCCGTTCGCCAAGCTGAAGATGCCGCCCGCGCTTTGTTACAACCGACTAGTATTAAGCTGCCTAAACCGCCGGAAGTAGCTTCGTTTGAAAATGACTTGCAAGCGGCTTTGGGTACCAAGGTAGAAGTGCGCTATGGCAAAAAAATGTCCAAAGGGGTATTGATTATTCAGTATCACTCGTTAGAAGAACTGGATAATTTAGCCAGCCGCCTCAAAACAAAATTGTTGTAATTCTTGAAGTGCGATAGCATGAAAAGATACCCTTTCTCTGCTATCAACTTTAATGGTTTCTTTTTGCTATAATGAAAAAAGACCTATGGAACATATCATTCTTAAAATTGTTTTAGCCATGATTTTAGGCGGTATCATGGGGCTGGAACGCCAATATAATGATAAACCCGCCGGATATGCCACCAATTCTATCATCTGTGTGGGGGCCACCTTATTTACCATTTTGTCCTTATATTGTGGTGACCTAGGCGGAGACCCCGGGCGTATTGCCGCGCAAATTGTATCCGGTGTAGGGTTTTTGGGTGCCGGGGCTATTTTACGTGAAGGCAATAAAATTTCCGGGTTGACCACGGCCGCCGGCGTGTGGCTGGTGGCGGCGATTGGGATGGCCATTGGCTTTGGGCAATTTTTGCTGGCCTCTTTGGCCTGCACGGTAGTACTGCTGATGCAACTGGGGTTGCGCCGCACGATTGGGATACTCGAGCGTATGCGCCGCTATGACACTATTTATTTAACGTGCGCGCCGAAATGGAGCGTGGTAGAAAAAATCTGCCAAGAAATTGAACAACAAGAAGTGCGCATTTTAAAAAAAGAAGTATCCAAACACGACAACCATTTTGCTGTATCTATTATGGCTACTATCACTGGGCATGAGTTCCAAAAAGTTACCCAAAAAGTATTGGAAATGCCCGACGTATATAGCCTGTATAAATAAAGGAGAAATAAACAAGACTTATGCCAGATAATATACCGTTGTTTAATTTGCAAAAACAACACGAATCCTTAAAATCCGAACTCAATGCCGCCGCATTAGATGCGCTTAATTCAATGCGTTGGTTGTTGGGTCCTCAGACGGAAGGATTTGAAAAAGATTTTGCGGAATTAATTGGAGTGAAACATTGTATTTCCTGTTCCTCCGGGGCCAGTGCCATTCAAATTGCATTAGGAGCCGCCGGTATTGGGGAAGAGGATGAAGTTATTACCACACCGTTTACGTTTATTGCTACCACATCGTCTATCTCTTTGACGGGTGCGAAATTTGTGTTTGCCGATATTGATCCGCGCACGTATAACATTGATCCGAAAGATATTGAACGCAAAATTACCAAAAAAACAAAAGCTATTTTGCCCGTACACTTGTATGGTTATCCGGCCGATATGGATGCCATTATGAATTTGGCCCGCGAACACAATTTGAAAGTCATTGAAGATTGTGCGCAAGCTCACTTAGCCACCGCCGACGGTGTAAAAGTGGGGGGCATTGGGGATGCCGGGGCTTTTAGTTTCTATCCCAGCAAAAATTTGGGTGCGTGCGGAGATGCCGGCGCCATTACGACCAATGATGATGAAATTGCGGATCGTTGCCGCAGTCTGCGCCACAGCGGCCGCGCCAAAGACAAGGCCTATGAGTATGATTTGGAAGGTTCCACCTTACGTATGGACGAAATCCAAGCCGCTATTTTGCGCGTGAAGATGAAACATTTGCAAGATTGGACAGATGCCCGTCAAAAAGTAGCTTCTTGGTATGCAGAAGGACTGCAGGGACTACCGGTTGTGACGCCGCCCGTACCTCCTGCTGGATATTCCCAATCTTATTATGTGTACACCTTGCGTGTGGAAAACCGCGATGCTTTGCAAGCGTATTTGAAAGAAAACGGAATCGGCTCTGCGGTGTACTACCCGGTGCCTTTGTATAAACAACCGGCTTATAAACACTTGGGTTTTAAGACGGAAGATTTCCCTAATGCGGAAAAAGCCGCCAAAGAAGTCTTATCTATTCCGATGTTCCCGGAATTGACGGAAGCACAAGTGGCGCGCGTGTGCGACACCATCCGTGCTTTCTACGAAAAGAAATAAAAAATATATAGAAATAAAAAATCCCCAAGCATTTTATGTGCTTGGGGATTTTTTTGATGAGAAATGATTAGAATTTCACACCCAGTTTGAGCATTACAGACCAGTAGTCATAATGACTATGCCCAAATTGGTTTTTCATATCGCTACGAAGACCGGCCCATGTGTAGCGGGCTTCCGCACCGAACGAGACGGTTTCGTCGATATCAAATTCTACACCGCCGCCAAACATCCAGCCAATATCCAAGCTGTCATAGTTTTTGCTTTTGCCAGTGGTATCATTTTTTTCATGGGCAAACGCATACGCGCCCCCGATACCGGCCGTTCCGTACAAGCGGGTCATCGCTTCTGGGAACAAATAAGCGCGTCCTACAAACATCGCCGTTCCTACGCCGGCATTGTAGTTTAAGGTTTCGTTGGCGGTATTTTTGAAATCATCTCCTTTGGAAAAACCGGAATAATTTCCGTCTAATCCCAAAGAAAGCCACGGCAAGATATTGCGCACAAAAGCAATACCGGCACTAAAACCCGTATCGCCGATTTCCAAATCTTGTCCGTTGTCTTTCCACTTTACATTGGGCCAAGCTACCCCGCCGAAAAACTCCACACGGGACATATTGGTTCTAAGACCATATTTAGGCGTGTCTTTGTACGTGCAGCAGGCATACGGCTCATGGGCAGCATACAAAGCCGGTGCACAAAATAAAACCGCCAACAGTAATAATTTCTTCATAACTCTCCTCTTACAAAAAATTCCCTTCCTTCATATTGTATTTTTTTGGCAGGTTTTTGACAATATGTGTTTTTAGTAGCCGGGTAAGTAAATTAGAATGGGACTAAAAATTATATAATAAGAATATGAAGAAATGGTGGCTATTATTTATGGCAGGACTGTTGTGGGGATGCACTCCCAAAACAGTGATTAGCCAAAGTTATGATTTCGATAAAGTGGACCGCATCGGTGTGATGGGGTTTGCCAGCCCATATAGCAGTTTGTCGGGTGTAGAAAATTTATTTGCCAAGTATCTGATTGAATCGGGTTTTAAGGTGGTGGAACGAGCCCAACTCGATGCCGTATTAAAGGAACATCATATTTCCGTATCGGGTTATTTATCTCCGGCCACTACTAAAAAAATAGGAGAAATTTTAGGAGTAGATGTCTTGTTGGTAGGGGAAATAACTTCTTACACCCCTACACGCAAAGAGATGACACTGGTAGCCACACACAAAACAGAGGCCCATCCGGTTTATGCGCAAACCTTGATACCGGGACCGGACGGCCGCCCAATGCCGATCGCTCAGCAGGTAGGCACCACCTACAGCCAAAGCACGGACGTGCATCCCAGCGAGTACACTATTAATGCGCAGGTGGGCGTAATTGCTAAACTGATTGACGTGGAAACGGCTGAAATTGTGTGGATCGGTTCTTTATCGCAGGAAAGCTCCAGCGCACTCAATGCCGCAGATAGTATTGCACGCAGTTTAGTGAAAAGTTTCAGTAAAGAGCTTGCCAAACGGCGGGGGAAATAATGCAACCGGTCACCCGTCAGCAAAGCGTATTATCTGCGCTGGTATTAAGAGGATTTTTTTTCGTTGTAAAAGTAGGGACGGTCAGCTTCTTGTTGCTCGCGGCAGTATTGGTATTAAGCCAAACAACTGTAGCCCCGGTAAGCAGCCGATTATTAGGAATGTATGCGGTGGAGTATACGGCTAAAACCGTAAAACCATATCGCCATTTTTTCCCGCGACCTTACATGGTAAATTTAGAAGAAACGAGGTAATTGCATGCTAGATATTAAACAAATTGTTGCCGCACCTGAAGAAATAAAACGCCGCTTATCTTTACGCAAACCGGAATTAACGGCTCAGATAGATGAAGTGTTGGGCGTGTATGAAAACTATAAAAAAATTTTGGCTTCTGTAGAAGAATTGCGTGCCAAACGTAACAGCCTTTCTAAACAAATCGGTCAAATTAAAAAAGAACAAGGTGACGAAGCGGCCGCCGCTACTATGAAAGAAGTAGCCCAGCTCAAGGAAGCCATGGCGCAAAAAGAAGCCGAGTTAGAACCGCTTAAAAATCAAATGGACGAATTGCTTTTGAGCATCCCTAATTTGCCGCATGAAGGTATCCCCGTAGGCAAAAGTGATGCCGATAATCCGGAAGTAAAAAAATGCGATATCCCTCTTCCGCAATTTGATTTCAAACCGTTAGATCACCAATCTGTCGGCGAGAAATTAGGCATTTTGGATTTTGCCGCTGCCGCTACGTTGTCTGGCAGTCGCTTTGCCTTATATAAAGGAGACGGGGCCCGTTTGGAACGCGCGATTATTTCTTTCTTTTTAGATACGCACGCCAAAAAAGGCTATACTGAAATTTTGCCGCCGGTTATTGTCAACGAAGAAATTATGTACGGTACCGGGCAACTGCCTAAATTTAGAGAAGATATGTATGAACTAACGGGAGAGCCGAAACAATTTTTAATTTCCACGGCAGAAATTCCGTTGACCAACTTAAACCGCGCCCGCCAAATTGCCGAGAGCGAATTGCCGATTAAACTCACGGCCTGGACGCCGTGTTTCCGCAAAGAATCCGGTACCTATGGTAAAGATACGCGCGGCTTAATTCGCAATCACCAATTTAACAAAGTAGAGCTGGTTATGCTCTCTAAACCGGAAGAATCTTACAAGATGTTGGAAATTATGGTAGAAGATGCCCAAGATGTGTTGCGCCAATTAGGTCTGCCTTTCCACGTGGTGGAACTCTGCTCGGGCGATATCGGTTTTTCTTCCGCTAAAACGTATGACATCGAAGTATGGATGCCCAGTGAAAATCGCTTCCGCGAAATTTCTTCTTGCTCCAACTGCTTAGACTTCCAAGCTCGCCGCATGGGCATGCGCTATAAAAATGCCAACGGCAAATTGGAATATGTGCATACCTTGAACGGTAGCGGCGTGGCTGTGGGCAGAACGTTTGCAGCCATTTTAGAAAACTTCCAACAAAAAGATGGCTCTGTCATCATCCCGGAAGTTTTACGTCCGTACTTTGGCAAAGATAAAATTGAGGCCAAATAATGCGTAAAGTATTTTGTTTGATAGCCGCGGTCTGTTTTGCCGCGGCTGGTTTTTCTCCCGTTCAAGCGGAAATCAAATTGCCGCCGGATGTAATGGAATATGCCACCGTGGGGATTAACGGCGTGTACACCTTGGACTTTGACACCGCTAACGAAAATATCCAAAAAGTATTTGCTTTGTATCCTGATCATCCGTTTGCACATTTTGGTAATGCCATGGTGGCGTGGGCACGCTATGAATATGAATTTGAGTTAAGCGACGGCGAACAGCAGAAAAAATTTGAAAAAATTTTAGATGATTCCATTACCGGTATTAAACGCTGGATTAAACAAAATCCCGACGACCCAAATGGGTATATGGGGATTGGCGCCTTGTATGGATTGCGGGCTATGTTTTCCATGCGCAACCGCAGTTGGGTGACGGCTTATTTTTCCGGCCGCAAAGCTATTTCTAATTTGGAAAAATCAATGAAGTTAGACCCGACGTATTATGATGCTTATTTCGGACTGGGCATTTATAATTATTTTGCGGGTACGCTGCCTAATGTTATTAAAATTTTGGCTAAAATCGTAGCGATAAAAGGAAATGTAGATCAAGGCGTGCGTCAACTCAATATCGCGCGTGAAAAAGCCACGTTCACTTCAGACAGTGCCAAACTTATTTTAATTGAAATACAAAATACGCGCGGCAATAAATACTATGCGCCCGATAAATCGTTGCAATACATTCAAGAACTCCACGCCAAATTTCCGGCTAATCCTTTAATGCATTATGTGGTGTTGATTTGCCAGTTTGAAAACGGACAATACGACGAAGTATTGGCCGGCGGGCAAGAATTTTTAAGTTTAATCGGCTCGAATAAATTTTATAAAGAAATTTATATTCCGCGTGCTTACACGGCGATCGGTACTGCTTATATGGCCAAAGGAGAATGGGAAAAAGCACGGGAGGCCTTTGAACAAGGCCGCACCGCTGTAGCACACCAAGAACCCAGTCGCTGGGGCGTGTGGAATGAATATCGTTTAGGCCAAGTGTATGACGTGCTTGGCGGGCGCGATAAGGCCGTTGCCCAATATAAAAAAATGCTTTCTTTTAAAGATAAATGGGGCTTTGACGAAGCG
>JAZNEO010000127.1:0-3746 GCA_045588685.1 Candidatus Avelusimicrobium sp.
GGTAGTCATTTTAATCATTGGGATTTTAACGGCGATTGCCTTGCCGCAATACCAAAAAGCAGTCACGCGTGCCAAAAACCGCGAGGCAGTTTTAGCTATCCGCGCGATTGGACAGGGAATTGAGATGTATAATTTGGAGGATGGTGCGCTACCCAATAAGTTGAACGCGGATGATGTGGACGATCTTTCTTCTTTTTCTCTTGACGAAATGTGGAACTTTTCCAAGTTAAACATTCAACCGCCCGATTCTAAAAATTGGTCGTATATGTATTTCTGCTTTGAAGGAAAAAAGTGTTTTATAACAGCATCCACAAAAAGAGAAGAAGAAGTGGGAGATATTAACTATTACTTACAAGGGAGAACGGATGAACAAGGCCATTTGATGCCTTTTATATATGTCAGAGAGACGGAATTATTAGAAAAGCACGGAGACGGTGCAGACGTCACATCCGTTTCACAGTCTCGTGATGCCAGTGCCGAGACCTGCGCCTTGGCGGTTGGCCGTATGGACCCCGAAGAAGGTTGTGTGATTGATTAAATCAGTTTTTCCTCTGTTTTCGTAAAATGCTAAAATATCTATAAGATTTTTAGCATTTTTTATGTCCGAAGGAGATTTTCATGGAAATTGGTATTGTCGGATTGCCTAATGTGGGCAAATCTACCCTTTTTAATGCACTTACTTGTGCGGGCGCGGAAGCCAGCAATTATCCCTTTTGTACGATTGAACCCAACGTCGGCATTGTGCCTATCCCGGATAAACGGTTGGATAAATTATTTGAGATGTTCAAACCTCCCAAGAAAACCGCCGCTTTTATCAAATTTGTAGATATTGCCGGTATTGTCAAAGGCGCCAGTCAAGGCGAAGGACTGGGTAATAAATTTTTGGCTAATATCCGCGAGGTAGATGCTATTATTCACGTGGTGCGGCTCTTTGAAGATGAAAATGTGACCCACGTGATGAACTCCGTGGACCCCTTGCGCGATATTGAGGTAATCAATACTGAACTGATGTTGGCCGATTTAGAAAGTGCCACCAAGATTTGTGACCGCTTGGGGTCTAATGCCAAATCGGGCAAAAAAGATGCCGTGGCCGCCTTTGAGCGAATGAAAGAAATCAAAGCTGCGCTTGAAAATGGAAAACCCGTATCCTCTTTGGGTTTGGAACCGGAGGAGTTAAAAGAATATCAATTTTTAACCGCAAAGCCGGTTTTGTACGTTGGAAATAATTCCGAAAAACGCAATGTAGAAAATGCTGAAAAAGTGGCTAAATACGCGCAAGAAACCGGCGCAGGATTTGTAGAGCTTTGCGTAAAATTTGAAGCAGATATTGCCGAGTTTTCCGAGGAAGAAAAGAAAGCGTTTTTGGCCGAAACCGGCAACGATTATACCGGTCTTGAGAAGGTGGTGCGCGAAGGGATGAAACTTTTACAACTTTGTACCTATTTTACAGCCGGGCCGGAAGTGGAAGTGCGCAGTTGGCTTATCCCGGTAGGATGTACGGCGCCGCAGGCCGCGGGCAAAATCCATAGCGATTTTGAAAAAGGGTTTATCCGCGCCGATGTGTACACCTATGATGACCTGATTAAATACGGGGATGAAAAGGCCTTGCGCGAACATGGTCTGATTCGCTCCGAAGGCAAAGACTATATTGTTAAAGACGGCGATATCTGCCTGTTTAAAATCAATGCCTAGTATTACGTGTAAACATTTCAAACAATGCGGCGGTTGTGCCCTGTTGGACTTGTCTTATGAAGAACAAGTGTCCAAAAAGGCCGCACGTCTAAAGGAAACCTTAAAAGATTTTTGGTCCAAAGAAATTCCGGTCACGCAAACGGCTTGCCCGGAGTTTTTCCGCAATAAAGTGGAGCTTGGTTTTTGCCGCCAGCCGATTTGGAAAGAGCCTTTTGATAAAAAAGTCAAACGCGATAAAACCTTGCCGCTGGAATTTGAACAATGCTTCGGCTTTAAGCTCAAAGGCCGTTGGGACCGTGCGGTAGATATAGAGGAGTGCCACACGTTTGATGGGCAGATGATTGATTTAGTGCGGGCCGTGCGCGCCTGGGCCAAAACAGAAAATTTAGAGTATTACGACCACCGCAAACATACCGGCATTTTGCGTCATTTGATGTTGCGTGTCGGCAAAAATACCGGTGAGCAAATGGTGGTATTATTTATAACGGATGACGTGCCCGAAAAAACCTTTGTCCAAGCAGTAGAAAGCGTATGGCCCAAAGCAAACATTTTACTGGCGGTCAATACTTCACTGGCTGATACCGCCGCGCCGGAAATCTTGCGTGTACTTAAAGGGCAGGACCATATTTGCGAGAAAATCATTTTAACAGGTTCCGACGGTAAAAGAGAAAGAGAAGTCACTTTTACGCTCGCGGCACAGGCGTTCTTTCAGACCAATACCCTCACCGCGCAAAAGATGTATAGCCGGGTGCGCAGTTTAGTGAAACAATTAAAACTCAACATGATTTATGATTTATACGGCGGTGCCGGCAGTTTTTCACTCTCGTGTGCTGATTTGTGCAAGAAAAGCATTTGCGTGGAAAGTGTAGCTCCGGCCATTTATAATGGGATTGAAAATGCCAAATTAAACGGCGTGAAAAATGTGCAGTTTTTCTGTGCTAAAGTGGAAGATTTTGTCCGTCAACAACCTATTGAGAAAAAAGACGCGCTGATTATTGTGGACCCGCCGCGAAGCGGCATGCATCCGCGCGCGGCCAAAGCGGTAGCGGAATCGGGCGTGGCAAATGTTTTGTACATTTCGTGCAACCCCGTTACTTTGGCCAATGATTTAAAAGTTTTAACCCAGCAGTATGAAATATTAAATGTAGAAGCGTTTGATTTCTTTCCGCACACCGAACACATTGAAACGCTCGTGCAACTAAAATTAAAATGACAGTAGAACAGGCCCTTAACTCCTTAAATCCGCCGCAACGTCAAGCCGCCTTATATGAGGACGGACCTTGCCTGATTGTGGCAGGAGCGGGAACGGGCAAAACCAAAACGCTGACCACCAAAATCGCCAAGCTTATTGAAGAAGGGTATTCTCCGTACCGCATTTTAGCTGTTACCTTTACCAATAAAGCCGCACAGGAAATGCGCGAGCGTGTGGAACAATTAGTCCCCGGCCAAAGCCGCCAAGTGTGGATACATACTTTTCACTCGTTTGGCGTGCGGGTGCTGAGGCAAAATGCCGAAAAAATAGGTTTGTCTAAAGATTTTGCGATTTATGATGAAAGCGAGCAAAAGCGCGTAGTCACCTTACTGCTTGAACAGCTTGGTGTGAAAGACCCTAAGAAGGAAGCGGGGCAAATTGTTGGTACGATTTCCCGTGCAAAAGATGATGGGATTACACCGGAAATGTTGACCACCTCCGCCACGCAAAGCGGTCTGGATTATCAAATTCGCGCCGCGGAAATTTACAGACGTTACGAACAAAAACTCAAGGAAGCCGGTGCGTTGGATTTTGGAGATTTGCTCGTTAAAACCTTACAACTTTTAAAAGAGCACGAGGACGTGCGCACGTATTATCAACAGTTTTTCCAATATATATTAGTCGACGAGTATCAGGATACCAACCATACCCAATACCTCATTACGCGGCTGCTAGCTGAAAAGCACCGCAAATTATGTGTGGTGGGCGACCCGGACCAAAGTATTTATTCGTGGCGTGGCGCTAACATCCGCAACATTTTGGAATTTGAAAAAGATTTTCCGGATGCCAAAATTATTACGCT
>JAZNEO010000128.1:0-7200 GCA_045588685.1 Candidatus Avelusimicrobium sp.
CCGATAGAGTCTGCTCAGGGGCCGGAAGTAATGTTAAACGGGAAAAAGTTTATTATGGCCGGTTCCAATAACTATTTGGGTTTGGCCAGTGACCCGGAAATGAAAAAAGCCGCCTCCGAAGCGGCGGCCAAATACGGTACAGGTTGTGCCGGCTCACGCTTTTTAAACGGAAATACCATTTTTCACGAAGAATTGGAAAAACGCTTGGCCCGTTTCAAACGCCGAGAAGCGGCCCTTATTTTTTCTGCCGGATATCAGATGAACTTGGGTGTGGTTTCCTGCCTGCTTAAAAAAGGCGATTATGCCATTGTAGATAAACTGGACCATGCCAGTATCTTAGACGGAGTTAAAATGTCCGATGCTGAAATGGTGCGCTTCAAACACAATGACATGGAGGATTTAGAGCGCGTGTTGGCTAAGTTACCGCAAGAAGCCGGCAAACTGATTATCGTAGACGGTGTGTTTAGCATGGAAGGCGATATTTGCCCGTTGCCGGAAATTGTCAAATTGGCCAAGAAATACGGCGCACGCATTATTGTAGATGATGCACATGCTACCGGTATTTTGGGGAAAACCGGCCGCGGCACGTGCGAGCATTTCGGACTGGAAAACGGGGAAGTGGATTTAGTAGTGGGCACCTGCTCTAAAACCTTTGCTACCGTCGGCGGTTTTGTGGTGGGCGATGCCGATATTATTCATTACATCCGCCACAATGCCCGCAGCCAAATTTTCTCGGCCGCTTTGCCGCCTGCGTCTGTGGCGTCTATCAATAAAGCGTTGGAGCTTATTGAAAACGATACTTCTCGCCGCGATAATTTGTTCCGCATGACGGATAATTTGAAAAAGGGCTTGCGCGAGTTGGGCTATGATTTAGGTCATAGCACGACGCCGGTTATTCCGGTGCATGTGGGCAGTAATGAAAACTGCTTTAAGATGTGGCGCGCCTTGCATGAACTGGGCATTTTCTCTAACCCGGTCATTAGCCCTGCAGTGCCGCCGGGCCATGCTTTGATGCGCCTGACCTTAATGGCTACCCATACTGACGAACACGTCAAACAAATCATTGATGCGTTTGCCAAGGCCGGCCGCGCAGTAGGAATTATTAAATAAATTAAACCCCGCTTCTGCGGGGTTTTTTGTAGGAGCGTATATGGCGATAACTGTTTTAGATGCAGAAAATAAGCTGAAAGAATTTATACAATTTCCGTTTGATTTGTATGAGCAAGACCCTTATTGGGTAGGGGAACTAAAAGCCGATACGCGCAAATTATTGGACCCTAAAGATACCTTTTGGAGCCGCGCGCGCCGCAAATTATTACTGGCTTATAAAGACGGGAAAATCGTCGGGCGCTTGTGCGCACTTGTCAATGATGCGTACAATGAATTTCACCACGAAAATATAGGTTTCTTTGGCTTTTTTGATTGTGTCAATGACGCGGAAGTGTCGCACGCTCTTTTTACAGAAGGAGAAAAGTGGTTGCGCGCACAAGGGGTAACCGCCGTGCGCGGTCCGGCCAACCCCTCGTCTAATCATCCCTACGGACTTTTGGTGGAAGGTTTTGACAGTATGCCGGCTATTATGATGCCGTACAATTATCCCTACTATGCTGAGCTGATTGAAAAAGAAGGTTTTAATAAAGCCAAAGATTTGCTGGCTTTTGAGCGTACACGCGACGATAAATTTAGTCCGTTATTTGAAAAAATTGCCGCTCGTGCCATGCGTGCTAAAGGGCTTACTTTGCGCCGTCTTGATTTGAAGAATTTGAAAAAAGAAGCCGCTATGATTCGCGATATTTACAATAAATCTTGGGCGGAGAATTGGGGCCATACTCCTATTTCCGAAGCTGAAATACAAGAAATGGTGGATGAGTTGCAATGGGTACTACGGGTGGAAGGTACTTGCGTGGCGGAAGTGGATGGAGTGCCGGCCGGATTTTATATTGCCATTCCCAATATGAATCACGTGCTGAAGATTTTACGCGGTACATTGTGGAACCCGCTGCGTACCTTGCGTGCGTTGCGTGCGTGGGGGAAAATACGCGATGCGCGGCTGATTATGCTGGGTGTGGATCCGGCCCACCGCAAGCGCGGCATTGATATTGTGCTGATTAATCACATTGTCAAATACGGCGTGGCGATATGGGACAAAGCTGAACTCTCTTGGGTGCTGGAAGACAATGAAGGGATGTTGCGCGGTATTAAAGAGGCGGGCTGTTATCCGATAAAGCGCTACCGCGTGTATGAGAAAGTATTTTAACGACGGAAAGTAAATTTTGGTAAGCACGCACGAGGGAAAACACATAAGCTGTTTTCCCTCGTTTGCGTGTTTCCGGCCAACAATTTCGTAAATTTAGCCGATTTTGAACCGACTTGCCACTCGCCGTACCTGTCAGTACTTGCCGCGGGCAACTTACGGTCCAAACTCGGCTTAAATTTCCAAAATCAGGCAAATTTCTACCCTACTGCGCTCTCCTGCACAGCAAAAAACACGACGCTTATTTTATTGTTATATAACCTGATATCTATAATAGCTTATAAATTTTTTAAGGTAGTGGATAATAACGAGTGTTGTAAGCAACATGTGGTTCTTCGGTAGCATTAAAAATTTTAGTACATAACTCTTGCCCATTTTGATTCACAGCAATACATAGAGGTTGATTCGTTAGTATATTATCTTTTTCCCAAAGACGAATTAAAATTCCATTTCCCTTATATTTCCCTTCTTTGAAAGTGCCGGCTACTGTATAAAATTGATTTTGAGAATTACTCAATATAATTTCAAATTGATTATTAGCTCGAACTGCGTCTGTAGATTGAACACTAAATCCGTTTGAAGGCGCAGATGGGTGTTGGGGTAGATAATCAAAGGAAAGAGATAAATCTGTGAAGTTGGGAGAATACTGTCCATTTGCAAGGTAATAGATTTGTTGAGAATCTGCTACTTGTTTAGTAGCAATTAAGAGTTGGGAAGCTCGAGATTTCAATATAGCTTTTTCATATAGAGGAATTGCAATAGCGGCTAATATACCTATAATCAATACCACTACTAACAGTTCAATAAGGGTAAACCCTTTTTTGTTTTTCATACTATTCTCCTTTTTCTGTTTTGGAAAATAGTGCATAAAAAACGGCTTTTGCCTATTAAGTATATTCACACCCCTAATAAACAATAGCCGTAGCTCTCTGCACAAACAGAGAACATTCAACGCAAAACAACTGGGTAATTAGTCCATTTGTTTTGCGCCTAATTGGCTATTTTTGGTGTGAATATACTTACCTTACGGTAAAGGTCCGTTTCTGCAACGGTTCCAAAAACAGTATAAATTTTTAGGTGCCGCGTTTCATGCGGTTACTACACAAATCTCCTAGCAAGATAGTTCTATTATAACAAAATTTTAATGTTGAGTTACTCGTTTCCACGCGGCCATAAAATCATCCGGCACGGGGGCTTCAAAACTCATTTTCCGTCCGGTCAAGGGGTACTTAAATTCTAATTTGCGCGCGTGTAACATTAGGCGCTCGGCAGTGGCCCCTTTATACAGCCAGTCGCCCAATACTGGAAACCCAAGCCAACTTAAATGCACGCGCAACTGATTGGTGCGTCCCGTGCGAGGGTACAATTCAATATAGGTAAATCCGTTTTTGCGCTCTAACACTTTATATTCTGTAATAGCTTCGCGCCCGACGTCCGAGGCCTTGATTTTTCCGCCCGCCACGCGCCCGATGGGCACTTCAATGCGTCCGGTGTCGTCTGGTACTAAACCGCACGCAATCGAGTGATACGTTTTGTGCACTTCGCGGTTAGAAAATAAATCGGTCATCGCTTGCTGAAAAGCCTCATTTTTCGCCAGCAACATAACTCCGCTTGTCTCACGGTCCAAGCGGTGCACTAATCCCGCGCGCGGGGTATTTTTATCAAATCCTTTCGGCGGATTTGCCAGTATCAGCGAGACTAAAGTCTCTTCCACCGCAAATGCCGCTTCGGGGTTGGTTTCCCAAATGGGACTTTGCGGATGCACGAGCATACCGGCGGGTTTATTGATGACAAAATAATCTTTACCTTCTGCAATAATTAAATCGGACAGTTTGTTTTGCTGTGCGGCGGCATCGGGCATTTGCACAATTACCTCGTCCCCTTCTTCCAACGGATAAGAGGGTTTGACGGTTTTTCCGTTGACGGTAATTTTACCGTCTTTAATCATTTTTTGGATAATAGAACGGGAAAAATCGGGCAGTTCATCGGTTACAAACACGTCTAAGCGTTTGGAATATCCGCTAAAAGTAAAGGTTTGATTAGTGGGCATGAGAAGCTCCTTTTTTCAAAAAGTACAGGGCAATCAGCGCACATACCGCGGTGCCTAAAGAAATAAGTTGGGAGGGGGAAAGTCCCCAGAAAAATCCGCCCCGATAGTCCCCGCGGAAAAATTCCACTCCAAAGCGCAAACACGCATATCCGAGCAAATATGCAATTAAAATAGTACCGTTTTTATGTGGTTTTTTGTACACGTGTTGCAAGATGAAAAATAAAATTAAATTGAGGGCCACTTCATACAGTTGGGTGGGGTGCAAATGAACGCCCAGATATTCGTGAGCTACTAAACTGTGCGGATCGGTAAACGCTACGCCCCACGGCATATCAGTCGGTTTTCCGTGGCAACATCCGGCCAAAAAACAGCCGATACGTCCAATCGCGTGCCCCAGCGGCAAGGCAACAATATAAAAATCAGCGGTTTGTAAAACCGGCAATTTTTTCTTTTTCAAATAGTAGAGTAGCGTACCCACCGCCGCAATGGCTCCGCCGAAAAATACAAATCCGTAACGGAAACTTTGCACAGCATTTTTTACACGCTCGGCAAATGTGGTTCCTAAATCCGGCCACGACAGTATAAGGTATAGTAGTTTAGAACCCAATAAGGCGCTGACAAACGCAATAAAAATGATATTCCAAAAAGTATCTTTATCTAACTTAATATAGTGTAAGCGTTTGTATAAATACCAGGAGGCGACCATATAAGCCAGCGCGGTCATCAGCCCGTAACTGGCCAGTTCAAAAGAACCGATATGAAATAAAATAGGATGCATTAGTTAATCACCTTCTCGTCTTTAATCGCACTGCGCATAAACGGATTATGCAAACGTTCGGCTCCTATATAAGAGGAACATCTTCCGCCGTAGCTATGACCTGCAAAAATGCGGGTATCTTCCGGTAGTTTAGAGAGCAAAAGCAAACTTTTACGCATTTGCCGCGCATCGGAAGAGGGCAAATCCACGCGTCCGCACGCTCCCGGAAAGAGGGTGTCTCCCGTGAAAATAGCCTCCCCTATTTGTATGCATACTCCGCCGGCGGTATGGCCCGGTGTGGGGATAATATGCACGGAAAATGGACCGAGCTTTAACTGTTGTTCCCCAGAAAAAGGGTGCAATAACTCTTCCGGTAGTCCGCTGAGCAGTACATCGTTTTCCTCTATATAAGCGCGCAAATTGTGAGCGCGCAAAAGTGATTGACAGTCTTTTACATGATCAAAATGTCCATGCGTGAAAAGGACCGCTTGCAGATGTAATTTTTTATCTTGCAGAGCTTGCTCAATAGCCGTCATATCCCAAGCCGGATCAATAAGTAGTGCCTCTTGATCTTGGCTGATTAAATAAGTGCAATTGGCCATGGGGCCAAGTTCCAAGACGTCAATTTCCATAATTATTTATTCTTAAAACGATATTCCGTCTCACCCGGTAGGGACATATTATATTTTACACGGGCCAAATACTCCATATAAGCCGGATCCTGTTTTTCCAATAGTTCCAGCTTGGCCTGTAAGGCTTCATATTCCTTGTCTAAACGGGTGCTGTATTTTTGCAAACGTTTGTATTCCAATTTGTTGTGCACGATGTCTCGTACGCTGCTGCCTAAAAACCAAATAACAGCTGCTGTTGCTATTCCGGTCCAGAGTAGCAATTTGCGGTTGCGGATTACCAAATCTTTAAGTTCGTTCATAATTGAAAGGCTTTTTGCCGTGCGTAAACCGCTTTTTTACCTAGTTCCTGCTGGATTTGTAACAGGCGGTTATATTTAGCGGTTCTTTCGGACCGGCAAGGCGCTCCTGTTTTAATGGCACCGGCATTGGTGGCTACGGCCAAATCTGCAATAAACGTATCTTCTGTTTCGCCCGAACGATGCGAAATGATACAACTGTATCCCGCCCGTTGTGCCATGGCAATAACGTCTATTGTTTCCGATACGGTACCGATTTGATTTAATTTAATCAAAATAGCGTTTGCCGCTTTTTGTTCAATTCCCATTTGCAAACGGGAAGGATTAGTTACAAATAAATCATCTCCGACCAGTCGGACTTTTTTCCCAAGGGCCTGCGTGATTTGTTGCCAGCTGGCCCAATCGTCTTCTTGCAAAGGGTCTTCGATAGAAATCAGCGGATATTTTTTGCACCAGCGGGCATACAACTGAGTCAGTTGTGCAGCGGTATAGTTTTTCTTTTCAAAATAGTAATGGCCTTTTTGATAAAATTCGCTGGCCGCACAATCCATCGCCAAAGACATACGAGCGTGACCGGCTTGCTTACAAGCTTTGGCGAGCGTTTTTAATACGTCCTCATGTTTAGCCATTTTAGGAGCAAAACCACCCTCATCTCCTACCGCAATTACTTGTCCGTCTTTTTTCAAAATCGCTTTGAGTGTGTGATAGGTTTCGCTGGCGGCTTGCAACGCTTGGGAAAAAGTTTGTGCGTGTGTCGGCACAATCATAAATTCTTGCACGTCCAGTCCGGAATCGGCGTGTTTACCGCCGTTAATAATGTTTAACATGGGCGTAGGCAATAAATACGTTTTGGATTTGATGCCGTAACAAGTCCGGATGTGTTCGTACAAAGGTTTTTTCGCACTTTGCGCGCCGGCGCGTAAGACGGCCATAGATACTGCCAGCATCGCATTGGCACCCAAGTTATTTTTATTTTCTGTGCCGTCTAAAGCTAACATGGTATCATCTATAAGTCTGATATCATCAGCTTCTAAACCGATAATTTTTTGGGCAATTTTTTTGACGTTAGCAACTGCCTGCAAAACGCCTTTTCCCAAATAGCGTTTATTACCGTCACGCAATTCTAATGCTTCGTGAGAACCGGTGCTGGCACCGCTGGGCACCATCGCGGTAGCGCGGCTTGCGTCCGATAGCAGTACATCCACTGCCAC
>JAZNEO010000129.1:0-3086 GCA_045588685.1 Candidatus Avelusimicrobium sp.
TATTGGAACTATTCCACTCCGGCCTTGTATGAAGAAGCCATTAAACGTGAAGAAGGAAACGTCGTTTATGGCGGACCGTTCTGCGTGAGCACGGGTAAACATACCGGCCGCAGCCCCAATGACCGCTTTTTCGTTAAAACGAAAGATGTAGAAGGGAAATTGTGGTTCAGCAAAGGCAATGTCGGTATTGAAGAAAAATACTGGAATGCCATTTTTGAAAAGGCCAAAAAATATGCCGCTGACAAGGAACTCTTTGTGCGTGATGCCTATGTGGGATCCAGCAAAGAATCTTGCTTAAAAGTCCGTGCAATTACCGAATGTGCCTGGACCAATTTATTTGTCAAGAATATGTTCATTGAACCGGCCAAAGAAGAATTGAAATCCTTCGTACCGGAATTTACGTTAATCTGCTTGCCGAAAATGAAAGTGGACCCGAAAACCGACGGAACCAATTCCGAAACGGTCATCGTAACCAACTTTGCCAAAAAAACCGTTTTGGTCATCGGTAGCGAATACGGCGGTGAAAATAAAAAGGCCTTATTTACGGTCATGAACTATCTCTTGCCGCAAAAAGGCATTATGACCATGCACTGCT
This sequence comes from Candidatus Avelusimicrobium sp., assembly GCA_045588685.1. Taxonomy (GTDB): domain Bacteria; phylum Elusimicrobiota; class Elusimicrobia; order Elusimicrobiales; family Elusimicrobiaceae; genus Avelusimicrobium. The sequence continues at coordinate 596 of JAZNEO010000129.1, forward strand.
CTGCCAACGTAGGTGATAAAGGCGACAGCGCTATTTTCTTTGGTTTGTCCGGCACGGGCAAAACCACCTTGTCTGCCGACGTATCCCGTGGACTCATTGGTGATGACGAGCACGGTTGGGATGCTTCCGGCGTATTTAACTTTGAAGGCGGCTGCTATGCCAAAGTTATTCGCTTAAACCCCGAAGCCGAACCACAAATCTATTCCACCACCCAACGCTTCGGTACCGTCTTGGAAAACGTTGTATTTGACCCAGAAACCGGCAAATTAGACTTAGATGATGATACCTTGACCGAAAATACCCGCGCCTGTTATCCGCTTAACTTTATCAGCAACTCCGTGCCCACCAAACGCGCCGGCCATCCGAAAAACATCATCTTCTTGACCTGTGATGCCTTCGGTGTCATGCCGCCGATTTCCAAACTCAGCCCGGATCAAGCCTTGTACCACTTTATCAGTGGTTATACGGCCAAAGTAGCCGGTACGGAAAAAGGCGTAAAAGAGCCGACCAGCACGTTCTCTACCTGCTTTGGTGCTCCGTTTATGCCCTTGCATCCGGATACCTATGCGCAACTGCTCAAAAAGAAAATTCAAGAGCACAATGTGGATTGCTGGCTCGTCAATACGGGCTGGATTGGCGGCCCCTATGGCGTAGGCAACCGTATCAGCATTAAATATACCCGCGCTTTACTCAATGCCGCGTTAGAAGGCAAACTGGCCAAAGTACACTTCACCACCGACCCGGTGTTTGGTTTCCAAATTCCGACCGAATGTGACGGCGTACCGTCTGAAATTTTGAACCCCATGAACTTGTGGAAAGATAAAGAAGCTTATATGGAAAAATATCAAGCTTTAGCCAAATCCTTCGTGGAAAACTTCAAAAAATACGAAGACGGTGTGTCTAAAGAAGTCTTGGCCGCCGCGCCGAAAGTGAAAGAATGCTGCACTTGCGGCAAATAAGTTGTTTTATCGTCTAATTGTAGGGGGACAAGATCCCCTTACAATTAGGCCTATAATTTAATACAATAAAGAAAAGATTAAACGAAAAGGAGAAAATTCCCTATGGCAAAAGCAAATGCAAAATTTATGGCCCCGTTAACCCCCAGCGCCGAATTGGCCGCCGTGGTAGGTGCCACCCCGCTTCCGAGAACTGAAATTGTTAAAAAGATGTGGGACTATATCAAGAAAAACGGCTTACAAGACAAAGCTAACAAACGCATGATCAACTCTGACGCCAAATTAGCCGCTATCTTTGAAGGCAAAAAACAAATCAGCATGTTTGACATGAGCAAATACATTTCCAAAAACGTCAAATAAGTTGTTTGAATGCAATTTAGCAAACACCCCGCCAACAAGCGGGGTGTTTTATATTAATGTGTATATTGAGAATCGCAAGTGGCACATGTGGGAGCACTACTGGGGCAATAATTTCCACAACAACACGCCCCTAAAGAATAATCTGTATTACATGTTCCGCTGGCATTAGCGATACAAATAGCACCTTGATTTAATTTAAGCCCTGTACTGCACGTACCGGAGGCATTCCCTACACACATAGCGCCGGAATCAAAAGTGGCCAACACGGCTTCTCCCAATTGACAATCTCTGCACGTACAAGTTCCTGCTACATTGGCAATACAGGCGCTACCCTCATAGAAATGCGAACGGGAACAAGCTGTTCCCACATTTCCTTCACAAACGCTGTCAGAATAAAAATTTGAATCTATACATGCTGCGCTATTATCTCCTTTACAAGTACTATCATTTCTGAATTCATTTCCTAGACAATTAGCATGACTGGCCGACTGACACACTCCCTGATCAAATACACTATAACTACAAGAATCAGTTTGATTAGTAGATATACATACTCCTTCCGTACCGATTACAAATTTGTTGTTTCTATTATTTCCCCATGTCCCAGTCATACCAGTACGTCCACATTGATCTTGTCCGGCAATGGCGGGCATTCCTAAGGCCTCACATCTATCCGCCGTTGTTTTATAACATTTCGTCTTACTCTTACTCCAACTGCGGCTCACGCCATCACACGTCGCTTTATCAATTTCTTGGTCTAGTAAATAGGCCGTATAGCCGTCTGCAGACGTTAAATCTTGGCCCATAAGCAGTTTTTCACAGAGTCTTTCGGCGCGCTCATCGCCTGTTTTAGCTTCACAATGTAGTTGCCCGGCAAACATCGGACTATCATCTAAATAACTAGCTAAACGCACATTATCTAATTTACTATTCGTAACGCGTATCACATTGGGGTCAGCCGTATTGTTGGGGGTTACTAATGCAAATGTTAAATCTGCATTATTCATGGTAACATCTAAATTCGCCATTTCATCCGTATATGCTCCATTGGTCATTTTAATGGCTTCTTCAGCATCTTTAATGGCTTTAGCTCCGGGGAGCATCGTGCTCCAATGGCTTTTATCCACCGCCCCCTGATACATAGGGATAGCAATCGCAGAAAGTACTCCTATAAT
>JAZNEO010000130.1:0-11268 GCA_045588685.1 Candidatus Avelusimicrobium sp.
GTTGCTGTCTTTATCCTCCTCCAAAGCATCCCCTGCTTCAAAGGTCAAATTCAGGGAGCTCACTTCCTCCCCGCCGTCTGTCACTGCCCAGCCCGCACTGTCGGGCCGCACATAGTCTGGTCCCTCTGTCTCTTGCGGGCTCTGAGTTTCAACGGTCACCGGAGGTTCTTTTACCGGCATGCGAGAATGCTCATCTAAACGCCCCCACAACAACCCTCCGCCAACAATTACTACTAAAATAAAAAAGCATAGCACATATTTCGCCACTCGGATACCTCTCCTGCTTAGCGAATGCCGATCAATTCTTCCACTTTACGCAAACCAGAATCGGCATCTGTATTGCCCGGGTCCAATCTTTTGGCCACAATCCATGCTTGGCGTGCCCGTTCATAGTCGTCTTGGTTAAATGCATCCAAGCCTTCCAGATATTTCTGTTTAGAGGCTTCTCTGGCTTCTTCCGATACGCGGCCACCCGTCGCTCCACCAATGCCGTCCGTGGTGGTGTTATTATCCGGACCAAAAGAGGTAGCTGTTCCCGGAGTAAGCGGTGTTAAACCGCCAGAGTTGCCTTCCACCGACACGGTTTCGATCGGTTCTTCCTCATCCGGTCCTTTAGCCTCTTCCTCTATCTTCTTTTTCTCGTCTTCCGCAGCTTTAGCGGCGGCTTCTTGTTTGCGGCGCAACATATTTTCTTTAGCATTGCGGGCGCGTTTGATCAACTGGTCCATCTGATTAGCATCAGCCCCCCACTTCTTAGCATTGGTGTAGTAGGTGACTGCGCTGTCATATTTTTGCATACCATAAGATTTATTGCCGGCATCATAGTAACTGGTGGCAATCTCATCTTTCAACTGGCTCATGTATTTCTGTACCCGTTGATCTCCGGGTTGGATTTTAGTAATTCGTTCAAAAGTAGAATAAGATTCCAAGTATTGCCCTTTGTTATAGTAAGCCATTGCTTTTTCCATGGCATCTTTTACTTGTTGTTGGCGCAATTGATTTTCCGTTTGGGCAATTTTATTGACTAAATTCGGATCATCTTTACGAATGAGCAAAGCGTTATACCAATTATCCAATGCTTCTTGATAATCTTTTTTGTCGTAGGCCACATTACCGCGACGGGCATATTCTTGGGCAATATCACGGTCGATACGATGCTTCCAAGATAATGCTTTCGAATTGTGCGGTTGCAGGGTTAAAATCTCATCTAATTTTTCATTAGCTTCTACTAAACGTCCAGAATCATACATCCGGTTGGCTTCTTGAAATTTAGCATCAATGACTTCCGCTTCCGAAGTGGTACCGTATGCTCCCATATTACCGGCTTGTTTTGCCAGCGTAGAAGCCTGCGTATAGTTGGGGTCAATACTCAAAATGGTTTGTGCCATTTCCTGAGCCCGTTGATAATCCCCGCGGCGATACAGGGTATAAGCGTCCTCATATACCTGATGCAACATATAGTTTTGAATACGCTGTTTCTCCAGCTGTACAGTGGAAAGATATTGTTTCTTTTCTTCCACATCATTGAGCGTACCCAGCGTAATTTTATTCAAGTCCAACATCATCCCTTCTTCTTTTCCATGCTGGCGGATGGGATTGGGCTGGCGGAACGGAGCCGCCGCTGAGGTAAGAGAAACAGACAAGACACATAAGAATAATAAAGATTTTTTCATAGATATCCTCTTAGAAACTTAATCCTTGCGACAACAGACCTTTAATCATCGGCGACAAAATTAAAATAAAGATTGTCGGGAAAATAAACACAAATAACGGAAACAACATTTTTGTGGAAGCCTGCGCGGCCAGTTTTTCGGCACGGCTCATACGGCGACTTCTCAAATCGGAAGAGAAGTTACGCAACAAATCCACCAAACTGGTACCCAACTCATCAGACTGAATAATCAATCCGACTAGTGAGCGCACTTCCTGCACGCCGGTACGGTTTGCAAAGCGTTCCAATGCCTCGCGGCGGGAATAACCCAGCTTAATTTCATTGAGGGTTTTTTCCAATTCTTCTTCCAACACCGTCTTCACTTTTGCAATACTGATAATACGTTCAAAAGCAGTTAAGTAATCCAGACCGGATTCAATAATCAGGGCTGCCAAATCTACGGTGGTGGAGAAGTTCCCTAAAATTTCTGCTTGTCGTTTCTGGATCTTACTCTTTAACATCATATCCGGCAGATAAAACCCAACCGGTACAAAAAGCACGCCAAAAATTGTTTGGAACATAATCATGATGGCCAGTGGTACCCCAACCGCACAGGCTACTTTCCAATACAAAATATTCACCGGTTGCGGATAGTCCGGACTACCTAACTGCATATGAATTTCTTCCAACGGTTTTTCCAGATGGAAAGTATTTAAGCAGAATACCGCAACCCGGTCCCAGAACTTGTTTTCAGGTTGCAAACGGGCAAAGCTGGAAGAGGATTTAAAACGCTGGGCAGCGACGTCTACAAGATCGCCGCCTTCTTCTTTCGGGGCGAAAATAGCCAGCACCGCAAAAAATAAAGACACGGCTCCAAACAGTAAAATCAGATTAAGAATCAGTGATAACATGTCCATACTTATACCCTCACCTCGCCCAATTTCTGGATGAGCTTCATACCAATCATAATCCACACGAAGCAGAAGAATAGTACAAAAATACCTACAGGAGTAGTGTAAAAGGCAATCATCTCATCGGGGCGGAATAAGAACATCACCCCTAACATAATAACCGGCATAATACTGACCACGATGGACTGAATTTTTTGCTGAGCAGTCATGGCTTCCAATTTTTCTTCCAACTTACTCTCTTCACGAATATTTTCTACCAAGCGCGAGAAAATAACTGTCAAGTTTCCCCCCACCTGCCGTTGAATGATAATAGCTTTAATGGTATAAGAAAGCATACGGCTTTCCACCCGTTCGTCCAATCCCTCTAAGGCTTTTTCAAACGGAGTACCCAGTTGATAATTCTTAATCACTAGACCAAATTCATCAGCAATCGGCGGACGCATATCGTGCGATACTAACTCAAACCCCTGTACAATATCCATACCGGAACGCAAGGAGTTAGATAACAAAATCAACGCATCCATCAGCTGGCCATTAATTTTGACCCCGCGGCTCTTTTTTAGTTTATCCAGCACCACTTTTGGCATCCGAATTCCGGCATAAGCACCCACTATCACAAATAGGATAAATACAAACACTCCGCCGAAACCACCCATGGATATACCAACCAGTAACCCCATTAACGCAAACACAGCCAACGTGCCAAATACAATATACTTCACATCAATAGTTAGGAATTGGCGGTTGAAATCTTCGGCCCAAATCATACTTTTCTGGCGGTATTGGGCCCAGCCACGGTTAATTTCGTCGCTTTTTGCTTCCATTAATAAATAAACCGCATAACCGATGAGGAAAGCACCTAAAAGCATCAGCAAAGTGCTAAACAAGCGTTCGCCGTCAGTAGTTTGATAAATTTTAGCATCCGGCGGATTGGCAGGTAGCGGAGCCGCACGGAATTCACTCCACAATTGATTGGCTAGCGTCACTACAGCCATCACAGATTGGCGGTATTTATTTTCTTTTTGAGCGGCAGGGCTGGTAAAAGATTCAATCGTGCTATAAAACTCACGATTCATAAATTCCAAGGTGGCTAACATAGCCCGTCCGCGGCCCTGCATGCTATCTTTCATACTATACACTTCTTGACCACGTACCAATTCTTTATTCAGACGGTCTAAGTTAGAAACCAATTTAATTCTGTTGCTCACATAACCGCGGGAAAGTTGCTCCATGACCACCGGTTGGCTGGGGTCCAAGGCATTGTTGGCACGGTCCAAATACGCATATACGTTAGCAAAAGTGCGGTACCACAGAGTCGCTTCGCTTAAAGTGCCTTCCCCTTGGATGTAGACCACTTTTAATTTGTCCATGGCTTCCAATTCTTTAGGGAACCAATCGGGCATTTTAATACTTTTCCCGGCTAGATTTTTCCCACAGGATTGCGGATATTTATATTGTTTCTGATCGGCTGGCATATCTACGTTAAAATAGTTGCTCAGCGCATACATCTTAAACATCGCACATTCTATTTTACGTTTGTCATTTTGGTCTAAAGCACGCGCAGACACCGGCCGCGGAGCTAACACTCCCGACAGTAGTATCAATAAACCAATCAGCCATCCTATCTTTTTCATGGACTTATCCGTTCACTCCCGGCGGCGGCGGTGGGGTTTGTTCCTGCTGCGGCAAGATAGGGTTATCATCTTCATCAAACTTAATAGCCCCTTTCAGGAACACATCTTCCGGCACCGGCACCCCTTTGGCCTTAAAATCATTGTAGAAAGTAGGCAAATTACCTGTTGGGGCGAACATCCCCTGCACTTTGCCGTTCTCATCCACTCCGGTCTGCACATAGCGGAACAAGTCGGTAGATTGAATCATCCCGTCTTTCTGTCCGTGCATTTCCGTGATGTAGGTTACCTTTCTGGAGCCGTCTGAGAAACGCGACAGCTGTACAATCATATTTACCGCTGACGAAATCATTTCGCGAATAGCAAAAATGGGTAAATCTCCGCTGGCTTGCATACACATTGCTTCCAAACGAGACAGTCCATCGCGCGGGGTATTGGCGTGAATGGTGGTCAAAGAACCTTCGTGACCGGTGTTCATGGCTTGTAACATATCCAGTGCTTCTGCACCGCGACACTCCCCTACTACAATACGGTCCGGACGCATACGCAAACAGTTCTTAACTAAATCTTGAATGGTAATGGCACCTTTTCCTTCCACGTTGGGAGGACGGCTTTCCAACGATACCCAGTGCGGCTGTTGCAAACGAAGCTCGGCCGTATCTTCTACGGTAATGATGCGTTCGTCATTAGCAATATAACCGGAAAGTGCGTTCAAGAAGGTAGTTTTACCGGTACCGGTACCACCGCAGACAATAATGTTTTTACGAATTTTTACACATTTCTGCAAAAATTCCATACATTCCGGACTAATGGTACCAAAGCGGAAATAATCTTCCGGTCCGAATGGTTTTTGCGAGAAACGACGAATAGTTAAGGTAGGCCCGGATACCGCTAGCGGCGCAATAATGGCGTTAACACGGGAACCGTCTTTCAAACGAGCATCTACGAGTGGTACAGATTCGTCGATACGACGTCCTAACGGAGATACAATACGCTTGATTACCTGCACCACCTGTTCATTGTTTCTAAATTTGTACTTGGTTAAGGTCAACTTACCTTTTTGTTCGATAAAAATCTTGTCAAAGGCGTTGACCATAATTTCGGTAACGCTGGCATCGCGCATTAAGGTTTCCAAGGGCCCTAACCCTAAAATTTCATCTAGTAACTCAGAAGCGAAGCGAGTTCTCTGGTCACGCGAGAATTGCAAATTGGGCTGCTTTTGCAAAATGTCGTCCACAATAGCCGCTACCCGTTTGCGGGTTTGTGCGCTGGCGGAACTTTCATCACTAATCACAATGCGTTCCACTTCCAGCGTGCGGACTACTTCTTTGTGGATTTTTTGTTTCAAATCATCCCAGAAAGATAGTTTGGTTTTGCCGGCTTCTCCTTCTTCTTCCACCGCAATATGGCTTTCCGGCCCGGCCCCTACTCCAACTCCGCCTGCCATAATGGGAGCCCAAATTTCTTTGGCTGCTTGCGTAAATTCTTCATCGGATACAGAAGCGTGCCAATCCTTGGGCGCGGGAGTTAAATCACGAATCTTAGCCAGTACCAAACGCAACCCTTTGATCCACTCAGACTGCGGATTTGAAATAATTTCCACCCCTTTTTGATTGGAAGTGGTCATAATTCCCTCATCCCAAGGCAAAAATACATCAATACTGCGGCCTAAGGAATTATAAAACTTCTCCACTTCTTCGTAAGGAATAGATCCCGGCATATCGTACTGGTTACAAATCACGCTTACCCGTTCCATAGGATAGCGTTGTTCTTTGTAATCATTGAACAACTGCACGGTGGAGTTCAAATGCGTACGTGTAGCATTGGACACCCAAAAAATCTTATCTGCAATATCAAAAGCAAACGCCTGCATCGGGAAAGAAGAGTCCACATCCAAGAAAATATCGAATGTTTGCGATAAGCGCGATAAAATGGGAATTAAAATTTTAGGACTGATAGAGGCCACTTGGGCACGCGTATTTCCCAAAGGCAACACTCCTACCCCCCATTGAGACATCGAAATCTTACCACGCAACAACCCGCCCACTACGGCGATGTTGGCATTACCGAGCGTGCGCAAAATATCAGCCACGCTGACCGGCTTTTTAATATCTAAATAAAAACTATGCTCTTGGCGGGCTAACGGATCAAGAGGAACAATTAACACCGGTCTCTTTTGAATACCGGCCCACCCAAGCGCCAAATTGAGCGTCAGGGTTGTTTTCCCTGCGCCTTCTTTGGGAGAGCTTAACGCGATAATTTTTGCTTCGCTTTTCGGGTTTTCTAATTGTTCGTCTGCCATAATTATTATTCCACCACTTCCACGGTAATAAATAAGAATAGAGAACGTTGTTCTTCCGTCACGTCTTTATACTTAAACAACAATCCGATTAACGGAATGCGGCCCAAGATAGGGACCCGGGTTTCACTAACATTGCGGTAACTGCTCTTTAAACCACCGATAACCAATGTTTCCCCGCTGTTGAGTTCCACATGTGTTTCCACGTCGCGGTTGGTAAAAGAAGGAGCCGTAGCCGTACCGACAGACACCGTACGGGAATAGTCCACTGAAGACACGGACAACTGTACCTGCAAGTCAATAATATTGCCTCTCTCCGGGATAATGGTGGGCAATACGTTGAGCAGAATGCCGTATTCTTCCAATTGAGATCCAACCCCTTGGTTATTTACCACCGGTATAGGCACTTTACCACCTACCGTAATTTTGGCACTGTTACCGGAACTGGTCACAATTTTCGGGTTGGACAAAATCTGCGCCCGCCCTTCTGTTTCGGATAAACGCAAACGGGTGATAACCGCTGTTTTACGGGCGAATTCACCCAAAGATAAAATACCCGGGATGTTGGCTTCTTCAAAGTCAAAGATTTGGTTCCATTCAAACCCTTTGGCTGAGGTCATCGTACCGCCGATTTCTACCACGTCGGCACTTACAGCCACCAAATGCGTTTTTTTAGCAAATGCGGCAGGGCAAGCTAACACTAGCAGCAATATCCATAAAGTCAGTTTAGAAGTAAATTTCATAGTCTGTGTCATTCCTGTTTATGAAAATAATTTCTCAAAGGTGGCAATTTCCATCAAGTAGTTCGTCACATCCCCGTGAGAACGTAAGATGACGGATAACGTTCCTTCTTCCTTAGCTAAGGCCAAGTATTGCGCATCACGCGGCGACAAAGCCAAACTCAGCGCGCTTGTGTCCGTATAAGCGGAGGCATCTTCTTCTTGATTGCGCAAGGCCGCCGCCGCTTTTGCATCTAATCCTTGTCCCAAATCAGAACCTACACCTAACACTTTCACGTTCTGTAAAAGTGTCACGGTTACTTTTTGGCGGGCACCCGTTTTCATCAGGGCCTCAAACGTGAGCAAAATATCCACGTTATCATCGGGCTTAATCATGCTGGCTACGTTGCTGTCCACCACCATGACAAAACCTCTCATCTGAACCGGAATTTTACTGGATAAACCGGCCTCGGGAGAAAGCGAGGTAACGGCATATTTGGAAATCTGGTTTCCTTTGGGAATTTGAATCCGAGCAATGGCGTTATCAATTTTGGCAAAATCTGCATCGGTTGTATAAGTAAAAGCGTCTTTTTGCACATAGGCCGCAGGCACTTGAACACGTTTCAAGTAGTCACGCTTAATCACTTCGCGCTCTTTAATATCGCGCACAGGCACCAGAACAGTTTTAACTGTTTTAGAAGCATTCAATTTCTTTTCAGCATTGTGTACAATCATCCAATAAACCAAAGCTGCTAAAAATGCTAACAGCAACGGGAGCATAATTCCTTTTTTCATTGTTTCTCCTTACTTGTTATTCCAATTCTTATTATAATTTAAACAAATTCTACCACAGATCACTTAGGATCTGAGCTGGCATATAATTTTTCTACCGGCATACGCGTAGTAGCTTCTACTTTACGTACACCGTTGCGTTTCGGCTCGCTGGCTAGTAACCAACTGGTCCCCGGAAACGCCAACCGCACCGGATATACCACCGTTACGATTACATCTTCATGCCGATGTTTTTTATACATCGGGTCCACACCGGTAGTTTGCAACTTAACCTTCACCGAAATGCGGGACGCATCCGCGCCAAACACCTTTTGCTTGGCTGCGTTAATCTTTGTTACCATCGGCCCGGTACTGGCTTTACCGCTAGGCTTTTTAGCCCCTGTTAAAGCACCGATCCGGGCAAATTCATAGGAAGCATGATTGGCAATAATGGTATGGTAGGCAATGTTGCCATATTCCAAGATAAAGAATATCATCAACATGAGCACCGGCAGAATGAGCATCAATTCTACCGTTACCTGCCCTTCATGCCTCCTATGAAAAATTGTCATTGTTCCTTCAATACGTACTAGTCTTGGTTGACGCCGCCCAAAATTTTGGCTTTGATGTTCTCAAAGACTTCCGGCATCATGTTCTTAACTAATGTACCAACGAGCAGGGCAATACCTACTACTACACCTAACATAATGATGTATTCGATGGTGTTCTGGCCTTCTTGTTTTTTTAAGCTGTTGATGGCGGCCGCTTTGGCAGCATTCAGCTTATTTTGCATGGCGATAATAAACTTCATGGGTTCCTCCCTAATTTAACAAATTAATTACTACTTGTGTCATATACTGACAAAATCACTTTGGCGCCTTGGTCAAACTGTTGCGGCACCATATTGGAATACAAAGCATAAAACGCTAAGAAAGCCCCAAAAAGTGAAAACGCTGTAATAATATATTCCACAGCTGTTTGCCCTTTTTTATTTACAACCAGGCTTTTTGCTTTGTGCATCGTATTCATATTGTACACCTTCCGTCACAACAACTCAAGCACTGCTTTCTATACGGCACTAAAATTGCACCGACACTGCAATTTGTTGCGAAGTACCTAAAGCTCCAAACGGGGTAACTGCGTAATCAATGCTGGCACCATAGCCAAATAATTCGGAGCTATAAATACCAAACCCGAAGGAAACTTTAGAGGTACTATCAAGTCCTAAACTCTTCAAATTTTTGCTTTCGCTATAACCGGTGCTTTCACGGTCATAATAACCTACGCGCAAATCAAACCGAGCTACCTGCAATAAATCTTCCGGAATATGGACTTCTAAACCAACCCCGTAACGGCCTTCATCATCACGGTATTTCATATATTCCCCGGAAACAGTCCAATACTTCGTATCAAAATCAGCTCCTACACGAAAACCGCGCGGCATTTCTTTTTTGTCACCAATGTTAATCAGGGCGGCCCCCAAACCAAGCCAATGCCATGGACGAGCCTTCGCCCCTACATCAAAACCGACGTTGGTGTAGCGGTAGGTATCCAATTTTTCATTGATATACTTGGCAGTAGCACCCAGCTGTAATCCTTGGTTGAAAAATCCGCGGGCCAAAGATAAGCTGCCCACAAAGTTCTGTACCGGTTTGCCTACGGTAGGCTGTTGATAGCCGTATTCATCGCGGTAATCAAAGCCATCCATATCCATGTAGTTAAGAGTTACACCGATAATCGTTTTGCCCATAGGTTGCAGATAAGCCAAGGTGCGTGATTTGTAACCTTGCAAATAATCTTGATAAGCAAAAGCTAACTCCCGCGTGGTAGCGGAAGCAGCACCGGCCGGGTTCCAGAACAAGGCTTCCGGCCCATCTGCAATAGACACATACGCGTTACCCAAGGCTTGCGCACGCGGAGAGCCCGCATCAATTTTCAAGAATGCGCTAGCACTGGTACCGGCATCTGCATACGAATCAGCCCAAGCAGCCGGAGCTGCCAAGGCGAGAGCAAAACAAGCAATTAAAACTTTATTTTTCATAGTTTGTTATCTTCCTACACTTATCTCGGAATTAAAATCTTGACTACTTTTTGGCAGTGTTGTCTGCCGTTTTGGGCACGGAAATCTACCAGTCCGAAATACACCCCGCGGGCCACGCGTTTACCATGGTCATTGGTTTTGTCCCAGAAGCAGCGCAAGGCCGCATTACGCAAGGACGGCATACCGCCCGTATAAGCGGTACTGCTGATATTATTATCCGGACTGACTTGCAGAGAAGTACCCATCGTTACAGACATATTTTGAGCATCCACACAAGTGTATCCGCCTTCGCGTACCAAGTCGCCGGCTAAGTTATACATCTTGATAGACATTTTGCCGGGCACTGGCATCTTGGTAATTTCTAGTGTACCGGTGGCTGTTTTGAACGGGTTAGGATAGAAGAACACCGTTCTCTCCCAGTCTTCGCAGACAAACTCTCCGTCACCGATAGCCACTGTAGCGTGATGCAGATTTACGTACTGATAGGTATCAGCCACGTAATTTATCTTATAATCGGTGGAACCGGCCGCATCGCTACCGGCCAACACTTCTCCGGTAATAGAGTCAATATCTGCGCCGTTCAATGCCGTGACAAAGCGGAACGGATAGGTACCGTCCGGCACCCCTTGTTGGGCATAATCCGTACCGTCCCACACCTCTTCAATTAAGGTAGTGGAGGGGCGGATACCCACAATGGATCTGACCAGCACATCGCGGATATTGGTTACTTCCTGTCCGGTGGACGGGTCACGCAAGGTACCTTTGGTATAGTCGTAAATAGTGGTACCCGGTTTAAAGATTTGAATGGCCACTTTCATCGGCACGGAAATCTGGTAAGACACTTTCATGTCCACACCGCGCTTATTAATGGAATAGGCTTCCGCTTCCGGCAAGTCATACACCTTGAGCAAATCTACGTTCAAGGTCAACTGTTTGACCGTAGGCTGATACAGGCCTTCATCGGGATAATTTTTAGCGGTCAAGCGGATTTCATAGTTACCGTTCTTGACATATTTACCATTATTGTCGGTACCGTCCCAATACAATTTGCGCACAATGTTCGGGTCAAAGTTAGCGGTGTTAGGAATGGTCATGGTGCTTAAGAATTTACACACGTCCCCTGCCTTATTGTTGTAAGGCAAGCGTGAGTAAGAGGCACCGGGATCGCGGGTGGTGGTGCACAAACCATCTTGCAAGGCCACCACAGCTACTTCCACCGTAGCCGCACGAGAAATAGAGAAGTTA
>JAZNEO010000131.1:0-3196 GCA_045588685.1 Candidatus Avelusimicrobium sp.
CTTTGTTTCAAGAAAGTATGCCGCAAGAAGAAGTAATGTCTTTTCTGCACCGGCGGCAAGGCACTTTACAAGGCCTAGTAGTTACCGGCGGAGAACCTACCTTACAACCCGATTTACTCGATTTTTTGTCTGAAGTAAAAAAATTAGGTTATCGTATTAAATTAGATACTAATGGCTATCGGCCGGATGTGTTGCAGCAGGCTTTGGAGCAAAAGTTGGTCGATTATATTGCCATGGATTTGAAAGCCCCGCTGGCTAAATATACGCAGATTACCGGCGTACCCACCGATGAACAAGTATTGCGCCGCAGTATGGAAATGATTAAAAATTCCGGGCTGCCTCACGAGTTTCGCACTACTTACGACAAAGAAGTATTAACAGACGCAGATATCGAACAATTAAAAACAGAAACGCAGGGACATCCCTATCGTGTGCAAGAGTGTCTGCCTGTTCCGAAAGAAAAAAATATCCTCAAAGTACAACATACTGAAATTTAATAAACCCCGCTTTTCGGCGGGGTTTGAATTTTAATTCATCAGCCATATACTCGTATTGAGCAGCCACGCAAAACATAGCCACGCCAGATAAGGCATGAGCAACCAGACTGCGGCGCGGGAAATCGGTTTTGCGGTCCGCATGAGCCAAATGGTCATTGCAATCATCGCCAGTACTAATATCATCGCTCCCATGATGTGATGCAGTCCGAAAAACAAAGGTGTCCATGCAGCATTAAGTACTAGCTGTGCGATCATCAGCCAAGTGGCTTTGCGCACGGGTGCATTAAACTCCCGGCGTGTGATGTAAAAGGCCGCTAGGGCCAGCAATATATACAGCACCGCCCAGACCATGCCAAACATCCAGTCCGGCGGGGAGAAAAATGGATGGCTTAAACTGTGGTACCAATCCATATTTTGGCGTACAATGCGCGCGCCAACCCAAATAGGCACTTGCCACACCAAGATCCATAAGAGTAATTTCCCCAGTTGCATAATACCTCCTTTTGTAAGGTCGTATTAGTATAAAGGAAAGCTCATTTTGTAGCAAGCTAAAAAATTAATTAGATTTTTTGATTGTTGTTTCGTCGAGAAATAACAAATCACTTGACATTGTTTTTTTTTTTAGTATCATTTAAAAAAAATTAGATCCCGGCCGTGCGTCATTTCGCAGAAAATGCGCTGTCATCCCGCAGTGTCTTAGTGAGGGATATAAGTAGTTTCGCAACGGCATTATACCCCGCACAAAAACTCTGCGGGGTGACGAGCAAGGGAAGACAGAAACCTTGCGGGGTGACGGGCGGGGGAAAAAGGAGGACGTATGAAAAAAGTAATAAAATGTCATTCCCGAGTGTCTTTGTCGGGAATCTCAGCCTTATTTGAAAAACGACGAGATCCCCGATTACAAATTTCGGGGATGACAGGGCGTGTCGGATTTACGCTTATTGAGTTGTTAGTAGTTGTTTTAATCATCGGCATTTTGTCTGCGATTGCCTTGCCGCAATACCAAAAAGCGGTGGAAAAATCCCGCGCTGCCGAAGCCCTTACCAACATGCGCACCATTGTGAATAATGTGAATATGGTTGTTTTGGAAAAGGGGAAAGATTATGGATCTTACGCTAATCCAGACAATTGGCCCGTTGCTCTTTCCGGTGGAACATGGAACGGGGAAGATGATGAAAGGATATATGTTACACGTTATTTTTTATACTCCGTGGAAGATAGCGGAGGAATAGAAATTTATAGATGTAAAGGGACGTGTCCAAGTACATACAGTTCTATCTCTTGGGATGAAGATTTTGAATATCAACTATGGAAAGAATACTTTTCTGATGCGGAGTCTTGTAACGGTCACACCGATTTAGGCACTTCCGTTTGTAAGGCGCTGGGCTATTAATAGCCACTTTTTTCTATCCGTATTCCCTCTAAAAATGCTAAAATGAATATATATTTTTACAGTGAGGGAATATGGATACCAAACTGATTACAGATATTACTAATTGGCTTAAGACTGCCGATTTAGCAGAATTTTGTTATCATCACAATCACAATTGTATTGAAATCAAAACACGCGAGGCGTTGCCGGCTCCGTTAGAGTGCACCTGCCATTTAACGGCAGTTACCGCGCCGGCTTTGGGCTTTTATCATGCCGCCGCTAAGGGCAAAAGTTTGCCTTTAAAAGAAGGCCAGCCCGTCAAACAAGGTGACAAATTAGGCCTTGTGGAAACCACCACCAAAAAGCACGCTATTACCGCCCCGGTGGCCGGTACTTTGCGTATTATCTCCGCCGAGGAAGGCAAGCCCGTAGAATACGGCCAGCCTTTATTTTTCATTGAACCGTAACGCTTATGCCCAAAGTTAACATCACTCCCTTCAAAAAAGTACTGATTGCCAACCGCGGCGAAATTGCGTTGCGTGTCATCCGCACGCTCAAAGAAATGGGCATTAAATCAGTGGCTGTTTATTCCGAAGCAGATCGCAACAGTTTGCACGTGCGTATGGCCGACGAGGCTGTTTGTATCGGGGCGGCGCCGGCTTCTATGAGCTATTTGAACATAGATGCCATCGTAACCGCCGGAAAAATTACCGGGGCCGATGCGGTGCATCCCGGGTATGGTTTTTTGTCTGAAAATGCCGATTTTGCAGAGGCCGTTACCAAAGCGGGTATGACGTTTATCGGCCCTACTGCGCAAGCCATTAAAATGCTGGGCGTCAAGAGTACTGCCCGTGAAATTGCTGTCAAAGGCGGCGTGCCTATTACCCCCGGTTCGAACGGTATCGTGGGCAAAAATTTTCGCGAAGTGGCTAAAAAAATCGGCTATCCGATTATGATTAAAGCTACGTTAGGCGGCGGCGGAAAAGGAATGCGCGCTTGCCTGAAAGAGAAAGATTTAGAGCGCATGATGAAAACCGCTCAAGCCGAAGCCAAAGCCAACTTTGGCGATGACCGCGTCTATTTTGAAAAGCTCGTCTTAAATCCGCGTCATATTGAGGTGCAAGTGGCGGCCGATAATTACGGCAATGCAGTTGCTTTTGCCGAGCGTGATTGCAGTATGCAACGCCGTCACCAAAAATTGTTGGAAGAATCTCCATCTCCGTTTGTTACGCCTGCCGTACGTAAGAAATTACAAGAGGCCGCCGTTAAACTGGTGAAAGCGGCCAAATACCGCGGCGTGGGAACGGTAGAATTTTTAATGGCCCCC
>JAZNEO010000132.1:0-5450 GCA_045588685.1 Candidatus Avelusimicrobium sp.
CGTAGGTATCGGCAGCCGCCAAAGCAAGCCCGACCGCCGAAGCATCTCCGACACCGCTGGCTCCGGTAGAAGTGCGCACAAAAGGCGTAGAAGGCTCCGGGTGACCGCCGAGCGGTTTAACATTAAATTTTTTAAATAGCGGCGTTCCTTGTACTTTGTTGTGACGGAAACCTAATAAATCTTCCAAACGTAATTGTTCTTTTTCCGTCTTAGCCAGTAACTCCGGCCGCGCTAAGCGCACACATTCATTGCGCAAGGCCCACCAAGCATACATGCCCAACGCCTTATGTCCGGCCGCGTAAGATAAAATATCTGCGTCGTCCCGCAAGGGGTCTGCCAGTTCGTAGGCCATATTTTTATATAACAGGGTACCTGCCGCGCGGCCCGAAGAAATACTGCCCCCCGGATGGCCGGAATTGGGCACAAAGTTAAACAGCACCGCCACCAACGCGCGGTACACGGCATCGATTTTTTCTAATTGCAAGAGGTCTTGCTTGGGTAGCGCATACTTCTTAAGCAAAGACGGAGTAATCTCCATATATTGAGCACGTTTATTGGGTACGATACTGGTTTTTGTCATAAATCCTCTTTTGGTAATTGTAATTTTCCTGCTAGTATAGCACTTAACAAATCGATCATGGCCACGATATCGCCTTTATTGGCTACTTCCACGTTAGAGTGTATATTGCGCACCGGCACCGATAAGGCACAGGCCGGCATGCCCATGCGGCTAAAGGCCCCCGCATCATTTCCGCCGCGCGGAGCAATGCGCACCTGACAGGCAATCTGTTGTTGTTCGCACACCGCTTTTAGATTTTCAAATAACCACGCTGGCGTAATGGTGGCGGCATCTAATGCGCTGATACCCGCACCACCGCCCAGTCGCATAATGTAATCCTTCGGATGGCAAAACGGCACGTCGGCAGCGCCGGTGGCATCTACCGCCAAAGCCACATCTGCTTTTAGCCCCGTCGCGGCCGCCATCGCGCCACGCAAACCAACTTCTTCTTGTGTGGAAAATACAACCTGCACATTAAACGCCGGATGCGGAACTTTTTTCAAAGCTTCTAAAATGCAAAAACAACCCACGCGGTCATCTAATGCTTTGGTAGAAATAAAATCTGTGCCCAATTCTTCGTACGATCGTTGCAAGGTGGCAAAATCCCCCACCTGCACGTATTGAGCGGCCGCACTGCCTAGGCCAACGTCGATATATAATTCTTCCAAAGGCACACTTTTGGAACGGTCTGCGGCGTTTGTGATATGGGCCGGTTTTGTACCGATGACACCCGTCAGCACGCCTCGTGCAGTATGTACCCGCACCCGCTGAGCCAGTAAGGTGCGATAGTCTATGCCGCCTACCGTTGTAAAGAAGAGAAATCCTTCTGGGGAAATATGGGAAATCATCAGCCCCACTTCGTCCATGTGGGCACTTAAAATGAGGGTTTTTTCACTTTTTCCCGGCACGAAAGCGAGCACATTGCCCATTGCATCCGTGTGAACTTCTTTGGCGAGCGGAACTAACTGGCGAACGATTTCCTCGCGAACAGCACTTTCCCGTCCGGAAATGCCGTCTAATTGGGTTAATTTTTGTAAGTTTGTAAAATCCATGGTGTTTCCCTGTGCGCGTACGCGCGTGGTATTTTACATTATACTCACAAACGCCCCTTTTGGCAAGTTTTTCGTCGGAATAATTAGGTTATTTTGTTAGACTGTCTAACACTTAGTAGCATTTGATGGACAATTTGTTTGTCCCGGCACGCCTTCTTCACAACACCCTGTTCCGTTGTAGGTCCCTCTACAACTATTAGGTTTGTTAGCGATACATTTTCCGCCATCATTTACGATAATATTAGAACAAGATCCAGCTACATTCGCTTCACATATTCCTTCATTATTTAACGTCACGTGATAACAAGAAGAATCTGTCCCATCCGCAATACATTTTCCTCCGTTAAAAGTAGAATCCTTACACAGATAATTATGGGCCCAGAAAAGTTCAGATCCTCCTTTTGCCCAACAGGTGCCACCGGTATTGACTGTAGAAGAAGCACAGCCATCTTGTGCTTCTGCCACACAAACTCCACCTTCATTAATGGTAGAATTTCCACAAGAGGCACCACCATGATGTGCGAAACATGTTCCTCCGTCATTAATAATGGACCCTCTGCAAGTTCCCCACTCCGTCCCCTGACACATCCCCCCTTCATTCAGTGTTTTTCCACTGGTATTCGTCCAACCACACATCCCATTTTCGTAGACCATTCCATTTGCCACACAACGCTCTTCTTCCGTCCGGTAACAATTCGTTTGCTTGTTAGACCACACTAAACTGGCCGCACCACAGGTGGCTTTATCAATTGATTGATCTAACAAATATCTTGTGTATCCGTCATCGGTATTTTTCAAGTATTGTCCCATTAATAATTTCTCACAGAGTCGGTTTGCGCGTTCATCTCCGGTAAGTGCTTCACAATGCAGTTGCCCTGCGAATGTCGGACTGTCATCCAAATAGCTTGCTAAACGTACATTGGCCAATTTACTGTTCGTTACTCTAATCACATTTGGGTCAGAGGTGTTATTGGGAGTGATTAAGTTAAATGTTAAATCATTGTTCTCCATCGTCACGTCTAAATTAGCCATTTCACTCGTATATTCTCCGTTGCTCATTTTAATGGCTTCTTCCGCATCTTTTATCGCTTTGGCTCCGGGGAGCATCGTGCTCCAATGGCTCTTATCTACTGCTCCTTGATACATCGGGATTGCAATAGCACTTAATACACCAATGATTAAGACAACTACCAACAACTCAATCAAAGTAAAACCTTTTTTCATACGACCTCCTTTGGTGATTTTTTTAAATGATACTAAAAAAAAAAACGATGTCAAGCTTTTTTTATTTCACGACGAGAAAACGGCCAAAAAGGAAGAGATTCCCGCTTACAGCCTGCGGGAATGACGGCGGGCGGAAGTGACGAGAAAACAGCCAAAAAATAAATAACTCTAACTGTCATCCCCGAGTGTTTGGCGGCCCGCAGGGTTCGGCAATCTCAGTCGCTTGGTTGTGGATATAGCTTGGGGCAAGCCCGAAAAAAATATCGCCCGGCTGATACCCTCTCAAAAGATTTATCCGCATTTCATCTAAAAATAGTAAAATAGAAAAGAAGAAGTTCACTTTTTAGGAGGAGTTTTATGACCGTTTCTTATAAAGAACTTGGCTTGGTAAATACCCGCCAAATGTTCAAAGATGCCATGGCCGGCGGCTATGCTATTCCGGCTTATAACTTCAATAATATGGAACAGTTGCAAGCTATCGTAACCGCCTGCGTACAAACCGGTTCCCCGGTAATCTTGCAAGTATCCAAAGGCGCCCGCCAATATGCCAACGCCACGTTGCTACGCTGGATGGCCCGCGGTGCCGTAGAGATGATGAAAGAAATCGGTAAACCGGTTCCTTTAACCCTACACTTAGACCACGGCGATTCTTTTGAATTGTGCAAAGATTGTATTGATAACGGTTTCTCTTCCGTGATGATTGACGGCTCTCACTTACCGTATGAAGAAAACGTCGCTTTGACCAAAAAAGTAGTGGAATATGCCCATCAGCACGACGTAACCGTAGAAGGTGAATTAGGCGTTTTGGCCGGTATTGAAGATGAAGTTTCCGCCGAGCACCACACCTACACTGATCCGGCCCAAGTAGAAGATTTCGTAAAACGCACCGGCGTAGATTCTTTGGCTATTTCTATCGGTACTTCTCACGGTGCTTACAAATTCAAAGTAAAACCCGGCGAAAAATTGCCCGAACTTCGCTTTGATATTTTGGAAGAAGTTTCTAAACGCTTGCCCGGTTTTCCCATTGTACTGCACGGTTCTTCTTCCGTACCGCAATGGGCCGTGGAAGAAATCAACAAATACGGTGGTAAATTGGATAATACCGCCGGTATTCCGGAAGGACAATTGCGCAAAGCTGCCAAATCTGCCGTATGCAAAATTAACGTGGACTCCGACGGCCGCTTAGTCATGACCGCCACCATCCGCAAAATTTTTGCAGAAAAACCGGCCGAATTTGACCCGCGCAAATACTTAGGTCCGGCCCGCGAAGCCTTGATTAAAATGTATGCCGAAAAGAACGAAAAAGTATTCGGTTCTGCCGGCCGCGTGAAATAAGTTTTCACTTCGCAATAAACCCCGCTCTTTCGAGCGGGGTTTTATTTATCCATCCCAACAAAATAGGCAAAAAAAAGAGCCAAGACGGAAACTTCTTACGTTTTTTACCTTTCAAATGAGAGACCTTTTTATAAACGATTTTTCCGCCAGACGAGGCCGCAGCGCGGGAGCAATACTGGCGGCACGCGCGCATCAGCGCGGAGGTATGCGACCAAGCGAGAACGAAGTATCGCGGGAAAATAGACAATAAAAAAGAGCCAAGACGGGGCGCGTTTTCTCAGACGGTATGCTGACTATTATGCTGACTTAAATTTTATGCCGCGGCAAAAAGAAAAAAATTTATTTAAGATTTGCTACAATAACAATATATGATGATGTTATTATCGGGAGAAACACTATGTCGGAAAGAGTCACAGAAGATCTTGTATTAAGCGAAATGCAGGCAGTATTAGGAGAAAATGGTTTTGGCTTCGTCTTTCCGCAAGGCCAGACGCCCGGTTTGGACAAAGTGAATAAAGCCCTCAAACAGGCGGGGGGTAAGCCCAAACATTGCCCATTAAATGATTACTCCTGCGGGGGTACTGGTAAAGCCCAGCCCGAATATATCATCACATTTAACAAACCACACGATACCATTATGGTGGTTGAGTGCAAAAATTCAGCTAAACACCACCAATCTGATAATTTAGATTTTCCGAAAGATTATGCTGTTGATGGGGCTTTGTATTACGCGAAATTTTTGAAACAATACTATAATGTGATCGCCTTGGCTGTTAGTGGTACTAAAAAGGATACATTAAAGGTTTCCACATTCTACTGGAAAAAAGGATTTGATAATTTCCAAGAATTGTCCAAGGGTAAAGATACTCTCTATACACCAACTAATTACCTGAAATTAGTACAAGGAAAAGCCGTTGAGAAGGCAATATCTATTGAAGAAATCCGCAAACTAGCATTAGTAATGCACGATAATCTGCGAGCATTAAAAATGACAGAGCGCATGAAACCCGTATTTATTGCTGGCATTTTGATTGCTTTAAAAAACCAAGAATTTGCAGCAGAATATCAACATATCAATTCATTTCCTACCCTTCTTACGCTTTTACAAAAAGCCATTGATGAAGAATTGAGCGGTAGCGATATTCGTCGTGAAAAAATCGATGATATTAAAGCGCATTTTAAAGCAGTAGGTAAAAATCTTAAGTTAAAAGATATTCCATTAGGTCATTATAACTCTTTATTATGGTATATTGAGCAATTAGAAAATAAGATTAAACCCA
>JAZNEO010000133.1:0-5438 GCA_045588685.1 Candidatus Avelusimicrobium sp.
GCCAAAGACAAACCATAACATTTGGCACACACACCGTACGGAGCTTCACAAGTTAAGACGGAGCGGATACGTACAGATTCCACGCCATATTTCTTGACGAGTTTGCTTTGTTCCAAGGTAATCACGTCGCCTTCTTTGATAATGGTTTTTTCTTCTTCCGTACCATCGGCTTTTTTCACTTTGACTACTACATTTTCCAGAGAGGTGCGGCCCAAGATACGTTCTTCAATGGGTTCTACCATTTCTTCGCCGCTCATCAAGGATTTCACCACAATACCGTTGTGAGTATGGCAGTCATCTTCGGTGATGACCACGTTATGTGCCACATCCACTAAACGGCGGGTTAAATAACCGGCGTCAGCGGTTTTCAAAGCCGTATCAGACAAACCTTTACGTCCACCGTGCGTAGAAATAAAGTACTCTAACACAGACAATCCTTCGCGGAAGTTAGCGGTAATAGGACTTTCAATAATTTCGCCCTGACCACCGGTTAACTTTTTCTGCGGTTTAGCCATTAGACCGCGCATACCGGCCAGCTGACGTACCTGTTGGCGGCTACCGCGGGCCCCGGAATCGGCCATCAAATAAACAGAGTTAAAACGTTGGCCGAGTTTCGGATCGTATTTGCCGTCTTCAAATTTTTTCATTTCTTTGAAGAGTTCCGCGCCCACATCGTCGGTCACCCGGGTCCAAATATCGATTACTTTGTTATAACGTTCGCCTTCGGTAATAATACCGGCTTCGGCTTGCGCTTGAATGGATTTGACTTGCTTTTTCGCATCTTCGATATATTTCTGTTTGACAGACGGAATGGTCATATCCGCTACAGAAATAGACAACCCAGATTGCGTGGCATAGCCGTAGCCCAGTTTCATAATCTTGTCCAAGAGTTGCACGGCTTCATAGCGACCGTATTTTTTGCTCTTGTAACATTCATCTACCAAGGCTGCCAATTCTTTCTTGCCGATGGCTTTATTCACATACGGCCAACCGGCAGGCAAGATATTGTTGAAAATGATGCGTCCTACGGACGTATAATCTTTCCATTTAGCCGCATTTTGCGCATCTTTCGGATCTAATCCTTCTTCAGCTAAGGCATTGATACCGCGCACTTTAATCTTGGCATGCAAGGAAAGTTTGCCATATTCCAACGCCACCAAAGCTTCTTCTTTGCTTCCGAAGATAGAGCCCTCGCCAATATCGCCGTCTTTAATCTTGGTAATAAAGTTAACACCCAACACCATATCATGAGACGGAGAGGCAATCGGCTTACCGGAAGCAGGAGACAAAATATTGTTAGAGGCCAGCATCAAGGTGCGAGCTTCCATTTGCGCTTCCAAGGAAAGAGGTACGTGTACAGCCATCTGGTCACCGTCGAAGTCAGCGTTGAAAGCGGCACAGGTAAGCGGGTGCAACTGAATGGCTTTACCTTCAATCAGTACCGGTTCAAAAGCTTGAATACCTAAACGGTGCAAGGTCGGAGCACGGTTGAGCAACACCGGGTGATTTTTGGTTACTTTTTCCAAAATATCCCAAATTTCCGGGCGCACCCGTTCCAACATTTTTTTGGCCGACTTTAAGGTCACGCCTTCTTTTTTCATCAGTTCGCCGATAATAAACGGTTTGAATAATTCCAAAGCCATGAGTTTCGGCAGACCGCATTGGTGAATTTTGAGGCTCGGCCCTACGACGATTACGGAACGACCGGAATAGTCTACACGTTTACCCAGTAAGTTCTGGCGGAAACGACCGTGTTTTCCTTTAATGCTGTCAGACAGAGATTTTAAGGGTCTGCCGCCCGGGCCGATAAATACTTTACCGCGAGCACCGTTTTCAATCAAAGCGTCTACGGCTTCTTGCAGTAAGCGTTTTTCATTGAAAATCATTACTTCAGGAGCGCGCAAAGATTCAATGTGTTTCAAGCGGTTGTTGCGGTTAATAATGCGGCGATACAAATCGTTCAAGTCAGAAGCGGCAAAGCGGCCTCCATCGAGCGGAACGAGCGGACGCAAATCCGGCGGAATGACCGGCAATACATTTAAAATCATCCATTCCGGGCGGTTGCCGCTTTCTTTAAATTCTTCCATCGTTTTGACACGGCGGATGAGTTTGGTGCGTTCCATTTCGCTTTGCGTGTTCTTTAATTGTTCGTGCAAGGCAGGGATTTCTTTATCAAAATCAATACCTTCCAGCAAGGTGCGAATAGCCGGTGCGCCGATATCTACTTTAAGGCGGCTACCGTGTTTTTTGCGGGCTTCGCGCACTTGTGCATCAGAAAGCAAAGTACCTTTCTTAAAATCGGTACGGCCGGTAACGGTATCTACACAATCTTCAATCACTACATAAGAAGCATAATAGACTACCCGTTCCAAATCTGTCGTGCGCATATCGAGCAAAATACCGATACGGCTCGGGTTTTTGCGCAGGAACCACACGTGGGCTACCGGCACGGCCAGTTCAATATGTCCCATGCGTTCGCGGCGCACTTTGGCTTCGGTAATTTCTACCCCACAGCGGTCGCAGGTAATCCCTTTGAATTTAATCCAGCGATATTTACCGCAGGCACATTCATAGTCTTTGGTAGGCCCGAAAATACGTTCACAGAACAGACCGTCTCGCTCCGGTTTGAGCGTGCGGTAATTGATGGTTTCGGGTTTTTTCACTTCCCCGTAAGACCAGCTCATGATTTGTTCCGGGCTGGCAATCCCTAATTTAATGGCATCAAAATCAAAGAAGTTTAATTCTCCAAGTTTTTTGATCTTTTTCGTCGTTTGCATGTTCAATTCTCCGAACGCTTATTTGGCGGCTTCTTCCGTTTCCGGTTCTGCGGCAGGCAGTTTGGCTGCGCTATTTTTCATTTTTTTAAGCAAGTCTACGCTGAGTCCCAACGCCTGCAATTCTTTAATTA
This sequence comes from Candidatus Avelusimicrobium sp., assembly GCA_045588685.1. Lineage (GTDB taxonomy): Bacteria > Elusimicrobiota > Elusimicrobia > Elusimicrobiales > Elusimicrobiaceae > Avelusimicrobium. The sequence continues at coordinate 2,909 of JAZNEO010000133.1, forward strand.
ACACTTTGAAAGATTCCGGCACACCGGGTTGCGCAGGGGCATCCCCTTTGACGATAGATTCGTACATTTTGGTACGGCCGGTAAAGTCATCAGACTTCACAGTTAAGAACTCTTGCAAGGTGTAAGTGGCCCCATAACCTTCAATAGCCCACACTTCCATTTCCCCGAAGCGCTGTCCACCAAACTGGGCTTTACCACCCAACGGCTGGCGGGTAATTAAGCTGTACGGCCCCGTGGAACGCGCGTGCACTTTGTCTTCCACCAAGTGGATCAGTTTGAGCATATACATGTAACCAATGGTTACTTTTTCCTCAAACGGAAGACCGGTGCGGCCGTCATACAAGGTAATGCGGCAATAATCATCGGGCAAATATTTCTTGGCATATTCTTCGCGTTCTTTGCCTTTGAGGCCTTTATCGTCTAAGATTTTTTCTTTGGCGAGTTTGACTTGTTCCACCACTTCGGCTTCCGTCGGTCCGTCAAAGACCGGGGTAGCAGCATGATAGTTCAAGTGTTTAGCTGCCCAACCGAGCATGGTTTCTAACAACTGGCCCACGTTCATACGAGAAGGAATACCCAACGGAGACAACACTACATCCAGCGGTGTGCCGTCCGGCAAGTAAGGCATATCTTCTTCCGGCAAGATGCGGGCAACCACCCCTTTGTTTCCGTGGCGGCCGGACATCTTATCTCCGACGTGTAATTTACGTTTAGAAGCAATGTAGACTTTGACGGATTTGTTCACCGTCACAGCCAATTCGTCGCCTTGTTTAGAAAATTCAATTTCGCGCTCAAAGTGTTCCATCGCTTTTTTCTCCAACAGTTTGTACAAGGAGTTCAAGCGGGCGGTTTCTTTCTTTAAGGCCTCGGCACCTTTGATAGAAGCTTTGGCATTATCTAATGCGCGTTTGCGTTGTTCGGCCAACAATTGTAAGGCTTCATCTTTTTCCGTTTCCAACGCTTTCAAGCGGGCTTTTTCTTCGGCTTTCGTTAATTTTTCTTTGCGCACAAATACGCGGGTGCCGATTACTTTGCCGCTGGTGCCGGGAGGCACGCGCAACGAAGCATCTACCACGTCATCGGCTTTCTTACCGAAGATTACTTTTAACAGTCTCTCTTCCGGAGTGAGTTGTTGTTCTCCTTTCGGAGTCACTTTCCCCACCAAGATATCTCCCGGTTCCACCACGGTAGCCGGCATCACGATACCATCATTATCCAAGTGAGACAAGGCATCCGCCCCGATATTGGGAATATCGCGCGTAATTTCTTCGGCGCCTAACTTCGTGTTGCGGGCATCTACGTTAAATTCATGCAAGTGCACAGAGGTAAACACATCATCACGCACTAAACGGCTGGACACCAAGATAGCGTCTTCGTAGTTATACCCTTCCCAACACATAAAACCAACGAGCATGTTGCGGCCCAGAGCCAAACAACCATTGTCCATAGACGGGCCGTCTGCTAATACTTGGCCTTTTTTAATGCTCTCACCGGCAAAAACTACCGGGCGTTGGTTGATACAAGTATCGGCGTTGGAGCGTTTATATTTCAATAGTTCATAAACATCCATGGAGCCGTCGTTGGCTTCTACTACGATGCGAGAACCATCGGCAAATTGCACTTTACCGGCCCGTTTGGCAATAACAGCTGTACCGGAGTCATGCGCTACTTCGTGTTCAATACCGGTCCCCACAAACGGAGCTTCCGTGACGAGCAAAGGCACGCCCTGACGTTGCATGTTACAACCCATCAAAGCACGGTTGGCGTCGTCGTGTTCCAAGAACGGGATCAAAGCAGCGGACACGCTGATGACTTGCAACGGAGAAACGTCCATGTAATCCACATTCTTCGGCGCTACGAGCGGATAATCTGCACGGACCCGGCAGGCAACAGCTTCGTCCATAATTTTGCCGTTTTTGTCTAAGCGCGTGTTGGCCTGCGCTACAAGTTTATCGTCTTCCGCATCAGCCGTTAAGGATTCCACTTTATCAGTAACTTTTCCGTTTTCTACTTTGCGGTACGGGGTTTCAATTAATCCGTACTTATTCACTTTAGAATAACAAGCTAAAGAGGTAATCAACCCGATGTTCGGACCTTCCGGGGTTTCAATCGGACAGACACGGCCATAGTGCGTATAGTGTACGTCGCGCACTTCGAACCCGGCGCGTTTTCTATTCAAACCGCCAGGGCCCAAGGCAGACAAACGACGCTTGTGCGTAAGTTCGCCTAACGGGTTAATTTGGTCCATAAACTGAGACAACTGAGACGTACCAAAGAATTTACGGACAATGGCTTGTACCGGTTGGGCATTGACCAAAGCACGCGGAGTAAAAGAAGTTAACTCGCGGTTCATGCGGTCACGGGCGGTTTTGGCCATTTGAGACAAACCAATACGAATTTGGTTTTCCAACAATTCGCCAATTCCACGCACACGGCGATTGCCTAAGTGGTCAATATCGTCCACTTTAAAGGTAAAGGCGTCTCCGTACATTTTTTGAGCATCTTCACCGGCGTTTAAGGCCAGCAAATA
>JAZNEO010000134.1:0-2194 GCA_045588685.1 Candidatus Avelusimicrobium sp.
AGAGGGCAGCCAGCTCACACATGACCAGACGCGCTATATTTTTGAGACAAACACGATTGGTATGAAGGATAAAAGTGCCAAAGTAGACGATATTGTGGAAACCGCTAATCACTTTAAATGTATTGATAGAATCATTGAAAATGCGAATTATAAAATTAGTGAGCGGTTTATCAAAGAATTGCATTCTATTCTCAAGAACGGTACCTCTGATAGCCGTAAGTCCTGGTTTGTGGTGGGGGATTATAAGCGGCAGCCCAACGAAGTGGGGGGACACGCCACTGTCAGCCCGGAACAAGTAGCGGCTAAAATGAAAACCCTGCTAGCCAAGTACAATCGCAAAGCCAAACATACATTTGAAGAGTTGCTGGATTTTCATTACCAGTTTGAATCTATACACCCGTTCCAAGACGGAAACGGACGTATCGGGCGGCTACTGCTCTTTAAGGAATGTTTACGCAATAACATTGTGCCATTTATCATTACGGACAAAATAAAAATGTTCTACTATAAAGGTCTCAATGAGTGGTCCCGCAACCATGAACGCTTAACCGATACTTGTTTGGCCGCTCAAGACCAAATGAAAGCCGTGCTGGATTATTTTAAGATTTTCTATTAATCGGGATAAATTTATGCAATCCAAAAACATAAAAAAATTAAACCGTTTGTTATACCTCTTAAACCAGTTGGACGGCGGGGAGGTGCGCGTGTTGCGAGAAGCCAAGGAAATGGACGTTACGGAGCGCACAATTCAGCGTGACTTAAAAGATATTGAAATGGGTGGTTTCCCGCTCTACAAAGCTGCACCGGGGGCATATAAGTTTATTGAAGGATTTTCACTTAAAAAGATGAATTTAACCGATGAGGAAGCATCGCTACTTCTCGTCTTAAAAGACATGGTAGAGCCGTTAGGAAAGCCCTTCCAACAGCCGTTTGAGCGGTTGCGTCAAAAAGTGTTGCGCGTGCCGGACGAATCTCCGTTTTATATCAAAATGCCGAAGGGACGCCAATACCAAGAGACAAAAATCACGCGCGTGCTGGAAAAAGGGATTTTGGAGCACACGGAAGTGCGTATGTCGCTGGCGGCCGATATCACGCGTAAACTAACTTACGAGTTAAAACCGCTTAAAATTATGAATTATGATGGCTTTTGGTATCTGTTGGGCATCAACGCCTATAAACAGGTGCGAAAATTTCGCCTAGACAGGATTTTGGATGCGATAAATACTGACAAACCATTCAAAATTACAAAAAATATCCAAAAGATGCTGGCTGAAAGCCACAACATTTGGTTCGGTGAGAAACGGGATAAAACTGTGTCGTTCATCGTGCCGGCCCAATTTGCGCCGTATTTTAAGCAGAAAGATTATTTCCCTATGCAGAAAATCCGCAAAACGCAAAAAAACGGAGATATCGTAGTTGAAACGCGTGTGAGCAACTACCGTGAAATTATCCCTACGGTGCTAAGTTGGCTTGAACATATTACGCTAATTAGTCCGGCGGATTTTAAGCAACTCATCCGGCAAATTCTGCGTCAAGCCGATAAACGGATGAAATAAAAAGCGGAGTAAAACTCCGCTTTTTGACTATTTTTTAAGTAACTCCCATTTGTCCTTGTACTGATCCAACCAATTCGAAGGGATATCCGGAGATTCATTATAAGTTGGTTTAATTCTTCGCATAGTTGTATCTTTATGCGCTTGCCCTTTTTGTCCCGGTGTGTTGAGCCAATCTTGATGAGTCTTTTTTAGAATTTCTGCTACTTTTTTGGCAGGCATGATGTATGTTTTTGGCTGACATTCATCGGTCCATTTTTCAGGCAAAGTTACAAAAACATAGAATAAATCTTTATCGCAGATTTCCTCATGTTTTTGACTCATCATCCAGCCATTATCAGCAGATTTTCCCTCAGTGCGAGTTTTTACTTGAATACGAATAGGAGAATCACAATTCGGATAAATTGCTAGAATATCTATGTCCTTGGTGTTTTCGGGAGCAAGTCCAGCCGGAATGGCTAGTTCTTTGGCGATGCGTGCTAACACATAGTGTTCTCCCGCAGAACGAATAAAAGCCTTGTCTTTTTCTTGTTTAGTCATAATATACACTCCTTTTTATTTATTTTTGTTCCTTTGCCATTCTTGGATCTCTAATTGATAGTCGGCAATTTGTCGTTGGAGCCGTTTTTCGTTATACTCAT
>JAZNEO010000135.1:0-2052 GCA_045588685.1 Candidatus Avelusimicrobium sp.
GGTTTATATTCCTTTGCAAGTGCAGCGCAACAAGGTGGGTTTTTTAACCTTTGACAATTTGCTTTCCCGCCGCCGTATTGACTATTTGGACTTTGTTTCCTTAAAACAATTTTCTACCCAAATTGCCTTAGCTATAGACAATGCGGCTCTGTTTGAACGGGTGCAAGAACTGTCCAATTATGATGAATTGACCAAACTACCGGTGCGGCGTTTCTTTGCAGAAAAATTAAGTGATGAAATTGCTCGTTCCAAGCGCTTTGACTTAATTATGTCCATTATTGTGCTGGATATTGATTTATTTAAGCAAATCAATGATACGTACGGACATCAGATTGGGGACTGGGCACTCAAACAGGTCAGCCAAGTTCTGCGTACCAGCCTGCGGCAAACCGATGTCCCGTGCCGTTATGGTGGGGATGAAATGGTGATTATGTTGCCGCGCACCAATGGGGACGAGGCCAAAATTATCACGAAACGGCTGAAAGATAAAATTAATAATATAGCCATTCCCAGCCGCTACACGGACGGTCAACGGGTTACGTTAAGTATCAGCCAAGGGGTTTCTTCCTTTCCTCAAGACGGCCAGACGCCGGAAGAATTATTTGACAAAGCCGATAAAGCCTTGTACTGGGTGAAGAACGGGCGGCGCGGCACGTTTGCGGTGTACCGCGAAGTGGCGGATGACTTGCCTCAACCGGATAAAGAAGAGAAGTAAAATATAAATGTCATTCCCGAAAGTAGTAATCGGGAATCTCGACCTTTTCCCTAGGTATTTCGTACGCGCATACGTGAAAAAAATTTGACAAGTGAAAAAAAAGTTGTAAAAATGTATATGATATAGTCCGCACACTTTGATATAATGTATCAAGGTGTCGTTGTCTGTACGCAAACGCACGTAAGTAGTGTACGAGGTTATCCTGAAAGACTATAAGTCAGGATTTCCACGTTAGCAAAGACGGATTTGTAAATTATAAGACGGATATATAAGAGGATTATTTAGACCATATGACAAAACATTTTTGGAAGACTTTGTGTAGCAAGGCGGCTGTTCTGGCGGTCTTGCCGTTGTTGTTTGCCGTGGCGGCAGTACCCGCCCGCGCCCAGTCAGCGGAGATTCGTTCTGCCGGTGTGTATTACATTGACGGCCAGCCTACCGATGGCATTAACGAGAGGTACTGTAATTGGAATGCCAAAACTATTGCGGATGCCGGTCAAGCGGCGTACAAGAGCGGTATTGTCAATGTGGCGGCTCATCAAACTTCTGATCCGTGGGATACCTCTGCCTTGATTGAGTATGACCAACCCTATCCATCCACAACTGACCCCAACAAATATCCGAACCATTGTTTAGCGTTGTGTTTTGACGTGTATTGTACCAATAAACCCAACGGTGCTACGACGTATTCTATTTCTTTCCCGTTGCAAACGATTCAATTTGAAATTGCCAAATATAATAATTCCAAGGATATCGGCTCTTCCGAAACGAACCCGGCTGTGCGTACCATCATGGAAAGTATTATTGACAATCAAATTGTGGACACTACTGTCCCTGCCACCTCACAAACAAGCGATTTGTCTAATTATATGTGCGCGGCGTATAGCTGTATGGGAACTGCGGCTAAATTTACGGATACGCAAAGTTGTCCAAATCCTCAATTTGAATGTGCCCTTAAATCTGCAATACCACAGAATTTGCAGGGGAGTGCTTGTGCTGCTAGTTCCAACACGTATTGTTGTCGTTCTTTAAATACTACGGATCAAACGTATACATATGATGCAAAGACAAGCGTGAGCCCTACAACTATGGGATTAAGTGGTACTACGGTGGAATGTGGTTGGTCCAAAGCTGCCAATTCCTCCGGAGAAGGCGGTGCCAATGGCCGTGAAACCCCCTGTATCGTTCGTTCTATCGGTACCGGCAAAGGGTATAATGACCCGATCCGCTTCTGCACATCTTGGGATGGCTCGTATGAAATTTTAGGCGAATTTGGTAAAACCAACGGGCAGTTCGGTTTCCGTGCCAATGTGAAGACTAATTACCCCGGTGATAAT
>JAZNEO010000136.1:0-3002 GCA_045588685.1 Candidatus Avelusimicrobium sp.
GCGTTGTTTATACTCAAAGCCGCCCACTTCGGCACATTGATTGTGCTTGGCGCCCGGAACGAGCCAGATTTCTTTTGGTTCGCCGGCATTTTTATAGAGCAGCTTGGCTTGGGCGGCCGGCACTAAATTGTCGTAGCGGCCATGGATAATAAAAATCGGACGCGGGGTAATTTTCGGAACATTAAATTTAGGACTATATTGCTCCGGATTAGCTCCCAAGCGTTGGCGAATATAGTGTAACACAATGGGCATTAACGGGAAATACGGCACTTTGTTGCGTACCCATGCCCAGCGGGATACCACTTTGCGGAAAGAATAATACGAAGCCTCCGCCGCCACACAAGCAATTTCCGGATTGTTCGCCGCTTCGTAAATGGCCACCATACCGCCCATAGACAAACCATATAAACCGATTTTTTCACACGCAAACGGACGTGTTTCTTTCAAAAAGGCAATCGCCGCCTGCAAATCTTTTGTTTCCAAATAACCGATAGAGCTAATTTTACCGCCGCTTTCTCCCAGTGCGCGGAAGTCAAAATACATCAAGTTAAAACCCAAATCGCGCAGAAAGCAAGTATTTCTAAAAATATCGCCGCGGTTCATACCCCAGCCATGCATCAAAATAATGGTTTTATTGGAATCGGGATTAGGTAAAAACCATCCTTTTAGTTGCACTTTATCGGCGGTTTGAAAGCAAACATTTTCATAGGCCAAACGATATTGGTCCGGCCACACATCCAAAGGTTTTCTTTTGGAAACCGGGTGCAAAGCTTTCTTGGCGATGCGGGAACATCCCCACAACACCGCTAAACAACCTACTGCCAGTACTAATAAAATAATTAGAAAGATTTGGAGCATATTTTGATTTTATAAAATATCCGTCGTATTGTGCTGAGTTATTTTCCGCGTAGGAGTTTTTTCATGGCACGGGGCAATTGCCTCGCCACGTCCGAAGCCAGCACACAACGCTCGCTTAATGCTTGGGCAGCCAACTCACCGCATAACCCGTGTAAATACACACCTGCCGCCGCAGCCTTAAGAGCGGAGGTCTTATCAGAACCTTCCGCCGCTACCCATTGAGCCCATAATCCGGCAATCATACCTCCCAATACATCTCCGGTGCCGGCTTTTGCCAGGGCTGGGCCGCCGGTAGGATTAATATAAGTAGTTTTTCCATCTGTTATCACACTGTGAAAACCTTTAAGCACACTCACGCCGCCTGTTAAATCACTCAACTGCTTGGCCTGTTGGACACGTACTTTTTCCAGCGTGCTGATTTCCCCGCCGATCAACCGTTTCATTTCAGCCGGATGCGGCGTGCAAATTACCAGAACACGACGGCAAATCTGATCCCAATGAGACGTGCGGGCTAAGGCATTTAGCCCGTCCGCATCTAATACCATGGGGATTTGTATTTTCTTCAAAAAAGGAATAATAAAGGGTGCCTTAGACAAGCCCGAACCAATCAACACCACAGACGGTTCAAATTGCTCTATGTAACGTAACAATACGGCAGTGGCCGACGTGGAAATGACGCCTTCCTTGACAGGCAGTCCCAGCGTCAAACTCTCCGGCAGTGCGGCCGCGGCCATTTCTTGGCGGGTGCGCGGCAAGGCCAAACACACCAGCCCCGCACCTGCCTGTAATGCTCCCTTAGCACACAGCACTCCCGCGCCGGACATAGTGTCTGAACCGGCCACCACAAGCACACGCCCGAAGGTGCCCTTATGGGCCGTCTTCGGGCGTTGTGGTAAGAAAGATTTAACTATCGCGCGGGTTAGGCGCATAAAACTCCTTATTCTACAGTTACGCTCTTAGCCAAATTGCGTGGCTGGTCGATATCGCGCCCCAACCGTTTTGCCACCCAATAGGCAAAAAATTGTAACGCAACAATATCTAGTACCGGTTGCAAATACTCACTGGCTTGCGGCACAACAATTTGCTTATCCGTCACCGCCGCCGCTTCTTCTTGCCCATCCGGGGTGGTAATAGCCACCACAAAGGCACCTCGGGCGCGGCATTCTTGGCAAGCAGAGAGCATTTTATCAAACAACTGATTTTTAGGCATAAGCACCATCACCGGTGTGCCTTTGTCGATTACTGAAATCGGCCCGTGCTTAATCTCTCCCGCGGCAAAACCCTCGGCAGAGGAATAAGAGATTTCCTTGAGTTTCAAAGCACCTTCCAAAGCAATCGGGAAATCTACATTACGGCCCAAGAAAATAAAGCGGTCGGATTTATAAATCTTGCGCGTCAAGTGTCGCACCGTGTACTCAATTTTCAATGTCTCTGCGACCGCTTTCGGCACCGCCATTAATTCTTTATACAGTTTGTTAAATTCGCTTTGGCTGATATTTCCCGAAGCATGCCCCAAGAATATAGCCAACGCATACAAGGAAATAATTTGACTGGTAAATGCTTTGGTGGAGGCCACGCTGATTTCCGGTCCGCAATGCGTATAAAACACACTATTACACGCACGGGTTAACCCAGATCCCAGCACATTACAAATCGCTAGGCGCTTAAATCCCAAATCTTTCGCTTTTTTTACAGCACCCAAAGTATCTGCCGTTTCGCCGGATTGGCTGATAGCAATACACAGCGTATCTTTGGCAGGCGGAATCGTGCGGTATTTAAATTCACTGGCTAAATCCACAGATGCGGTCACACCGGCAAAATTCTCTAAATAATACTTTCCAATTAAAGCCGCATGATAGGCAGTTCCGCAAGCCACCATATATACATTGCGAATTTTGCGCAAATCCTCTGTCTTCAGTCCCAAAATACGGGCAAAGTCTGCACGAGCTGGACGCAATGTATCTTCTAAGGCTTGGGGTTGCTCATAGATTTCCTTGAGCATAAAATGCTGATAGCCGCCTTTCTCGGCTGTTTTTTGGAGAATGACTTCAATGGTAAAGTGGTATATTTCAGAGGACTGTAGACATATTACAATTAAAATTGTTGGTCAGCATTTCACACAGTTCAGAATCAGGATGGACCCT
>JAZNEO010000137.1:0-3885 GCA_045588685.1 Candidatus Avelusimicrobium sp.
TCCGACTTATCATCACACCCTTCAGAAATAAGCACCGATACGCACAATTTAATGATATCACGGCCTGTGTAGTATTGCCCGGCATCCACATTCTGGTAGAAGCGGCCCATCAGGTTTTCAAAGATGTAACCCATTTTAATGCTATCATACGTGGCCGGAGTGAGGTCCAGTTCCGAAAATGCCTTTACAACGGAAAATAAGCAACCGCCTTTGTCCATTTTGGCAATGTGGGTGGACATGTCTAACTCTTTTAAGATGTTCTGCACATTAGCTGAAAAACCGTTGATGTAGGCATTGAAGTTAGCGGCTATGTGCTCGGAATCGTTGCAGAGTTCGGCTAAGGTAAATTCGCTGGTGTTGTAGAACTGCATGCCGGAAATGGTATACATGGCTTTGGCCGGAAACGAGGGGTTCTTTTTGTACTGTTTAACAACGGCATCTTTGGTGGGCGCAAGCGCACATTCCAAGCGGCGGATAATCGTCATAGGGATAATTACATCCCCATATTTGTCCGGCATGTAAGTACCGCGTAGTTTGTTAGCTATGCTCCAAATGAAATTGGCTTCTTTGGTAATGTCTACGGGATTGTCGTCCCACATGGTATCAAACGGTTTCATGTCTACCTCGTCATTAAAACAGTATACTTTCATTGTAGCAAACCTAATGTAAAGTTGGGGAAAACTTACCTCCAATCCGTAGGAAAAGTCCTACGTTTTGTGCAGTGTTTCCGAATGGATAACCGGGATATACTGGTGTAATCAAAATATAGTAAACTAAATGTATGGCAAAACAAAAACGTGATTTATGCTTCTATACCCGTGAACAGGTGGCCAAGATTTTACAGGTAAACCCTATGACAGTGTATCGCTATATTAACGATGGTAAACTCAAGGCCTACAATATCGGTTCTGATTTACGCATCAGCGAAGCAGATTTTAATCAATTCCTGCAGAAGGCTTTGGTACAAGCCAAACCCAAGAAGAGCCCTAAGAAGGCAACAAAACCGCGTCCAGCGGCAAAAACAGCTAAGCAAACGGCATCTAAGAAGACTGTTGTACGCAAGAAGTATTCCAAGAGGAGCAAGTAATTTATGCCTACCCATAAAATTACACCGCAGTACGGCACACTGGATGTGCTGTTGATGTATCTATTGGGATACAAACAAGAAGTTGCACGGATAAATTCGAATCTCTTTGACTATCACAGCTTTTGGTTGTCCAAACAGTCGTTACGGTGCGTGCGGATTCAAGAAGAAACCGATAAGGCCGGAGAAAAATGGATAGTTCTAACTCGTACCAATCAGCAAGCCTTACAAACCCACTTGGCCCAGTTTTTTATTGCGTACAATAACAACACGGTCAAAACCCCGTATCGCAAGTTGATTTGGCAGGAGTGGGATTGGTTCTTACAAAAATTATTTAATAGGCATTTCCTCACTCAAAGACGCCTCACTTTTTCCTTTGGAAGTAATGGAGGTATTTTGCCGTACGGCTCTGATACCTGTGCCTTCCACTGCTTGGCCAATACCGTTTATTGTTCATTGCATCATGACGTAGATTCAGTGAGAGGTGTTATTTTTGATGCCAAAACCGATAGTGCCTATGTACTATACAAGACCACTTATCAGGAAGGCAAACGTATACAGGTAGCCCGGTTCGGAGAATCTCTTAATGGGTGGCGTACTCGTGTGGGTGTGCGTTGGGCCTTTTATAAGAAACATCACATTCAGTTCCACTCTCCTCTAAATAAGCAAAAACGATTGTTGGATATGTTGTTGGAATTTGACTTGGAAGTTCCTATTGAACATGCTGCCAATGAATTGAAGATTACCGGAACAAAGGAAGATATCAAAGCGTCGCTGTATGACTTAGGGAGCAAAATACGAAAGAAGGCTTTAGATGCTTGCCGAGGGACCAAAGACACAGTAGACTTTGAAATTTCTGTTGCCGGAGATAATGTTCGCATGGTAGGAACAATACCTTGATAACACATGCGTAAGGTTTTGCAGATTTAAGAACTCCTCTTTGTGGGGAGTTTTTTTATGGTCCTATATCTTTTGCTGGCAAATTTCTGGTTATTTCTTGGTTTGTTTTCGTCGGTAGGGGATAGGTCCTTTTAGTCCTGACTCTTGGAAAATTGATGTCTAACAATGAAGTACTATGAAAAATAATAGTACTTCAAACAACGAAAAGACGTTCAAAGAGTCCTTGGAGGAACTCTACGGGCAAAGCGTTTCTGAACAAGAAGCGTTCAATGCTCAAGTGGACCTAGCAGAACTGCTCAGGGTCTTAGATGAAGTAGACCGTGCCTTGCCGCAGCAAAATGTTCATACACAACCGGATGAAGATGCAAAACTTCAAGGAGGTGTCAAATGATGGACACCGTCGCCTTGAAGATAGAGCATACGCAATGGGACCAAGGAGGAGTACGTAGCACTTGGACTGTAGAGAAACCGGAATTGTTTGAGCATGAAGACATTGAAGATTACATCGGTAAGAACTGGCATACGTGGAACAACCCGGACAACAAAGACAGGCCTGACGGTTATTTCCCGCATGTAGAAGTCTGGAATTTTGTAGGCCGATATAATTCCACTTATGCTTTGTTGGTGCGGTTTTCAGTACCGAAATTATTCCATGGGAACAACTTAATGGAGGTTAACGGTTCCCAATTTAATGCGGTATGCGTGAAACTACAGCAAACGTTAAAAACGATGGGTATTCAGGTGGATGTATCCGACATCCGGAAAGCCGAAGTGATACAGGTACACTATGGCAAGAATTTAGTATGTAACGGTATCCCTTTGCCGTTGGTGTTGGAACGCTTAGCTGTGGCCAAACCGCCGATTTCTCGCATGGATATTAACAAAGTTAGTTTTCTCAATTCGTCGCAGGTTACTTTTCACAATTCAACGAGAGAAGTATGCTTCTACGATAAATATCAGGAAATTCTGCAGGATAAGAATTTCCCTAAGAAACTTGGCTGGATATTCGGACGAGGAGACTTGAAAAATATCCTTCGCATGGAGATGCGGCTAAACAAAAAATCAGCTTTGACACTTCATTTCGGTAAAGGAGCAGTGAGTTTCCAGACGGCATTTGACGAAGCGAAAGCAAAATCAATCATCCTTCAGTATTGGAAACCCGTATACGAATCATTACAAACAGCCGTGTACAACTTCGGAGCTCCGGAATATCATCTTTTGTTGTTACTGCAACAAGGGATATCCCTGCCGCAAAGTTTATTTGCTATCGCTCTAAATGCGCTGGCAAATTCTATTGGCCGTGAGAAGGTTCGTCAATTGATAAAACGGTGCTGCAATAAATCTTCGCAAGTTAGTAATTGGATGGCCAAAATGTCATTGGCTAAGCCGCCCGTTATTCAATCAGAATATGATTTCCTACGGATTATAGATACGGAATTGCGACAGTTTAGATGGTTGGGAAGATTTTCGTGGGCCAAACGTAAATCTTTGCTAAACGCAGCTCCTTTGCTAGGAGAAACACTCATGACAACTGATGATGCGTCAAAGTACGCGAAAATCAATAGACGAGTGTTACAAAAGAAACTACAAGATGAGAAAATATCCCACCTGCGTATAGATAAGTTATACCGTCTAAGAAAAGGGGACTTTTGGGCTTTAGTAAACGGCCTTACTCTGCCCTAATGCTCCCTATTTATATTATTAGCAGTTAAGTATTTATTGAAACGAAAGTAAACTAAAATACTTGTAACCAAAGTATACAAAAAGTAAAATAGAATAAGAGGACTAAAATATGATAAATAACAACCAAACAAATAACCAACAACGCGCTACTAAGGCCGTTATCTTAGCCAGAGTATCTAGCAAAGAACAAGAGGAAGGATACTCGTTAGAAGCTCAGG
>JAZNEO010000138.1:0-2775 GCA_045588685.1 Candidatus Avelusimicrobium sp.
AGCGTCAGTAAAGGCCCAGAGATCCGCCTTCGCCACCGGTGTTCCTCCTAATATCTACGCATTTCACTGCTACACTAGGAATTCCGATCTCCTCTGCCTCACTCAAGAACGCCAGTTTCCGTTGCAGTTTCCGGGTTGAGCCCGGAGATTACACAACAGACTTAAATTTCCGCCTACGTGCGCTTTACGCCTAGTAATTCCGAGTAACGCTTGCCACCTACGTCTTACCGCGGCTGCTGGCACGTAGTTAGCCGTGGCTTATTCACAGGGTACCGTCATTTTTTTCTTCCCCTGCAAAAGAAGTTTACAATCCGAGAACCTTCGTCCTTCACGCTGCGTTGCTGGATCAGACTTCCGTCCATTGTCCAAAATTCCCCACTGCTGCCTCCCGTAGGAGTGGGGCCCGTGTCTCAGTGCCCCTGTGGCCGGTCGCCCTTTCAGGCCGGCTATCCGTCGTCGCCTTGGTAGGCCGTTACCCTACCAACTAGCTGATAGACCATAAGATCGTCTGTGAGCGAAAAACCTTTAATAAAAAAGTGATGCCACTTCTCTATATTATGGGGTATTAGCTAACCTTTCGGCCAGTTATTCCCCGCTCTCAGGTGGATTCCTTATGTATTACTCACCCGTCTGCCACTAGAATTACAAATGTATTGCTACATCTATAATCCCCGTTCGACTTGCATGTGTTATGCACGCAGCCAGCGTTAACTCTGAGCCAGGATCAAACTCTCCATTAAAATTGAAGATGTTTAAACAGGTTTCCCTATTTAAGCATCCGCAACGCTTAACGAAGATTTGTTGACTTTTGACTCTTTCTTTACTTTTTTACTTCTAGAATTAAACGTTGACCTATATATAGGTATATATATAAGCTCTTGTTTGAATGTTACTTGATTAGTCGATATACACTCGCGTCTATATCTCCGCCTCAAGTTGCCCATTCGCACATTTGCGATCAAATTTTCAGAGAGCGAAATTTCCTCGTTTGCTTTCTCTTTCAAGAAGCAAATCGGAAATTTTGTCTTCTTTCCTGCAGCCGTTTCTAGGCTACATGAATTATTCTATTAAATCTTTTTAAGTCTGTCAAGTCTTTTTTTAAACTCGACTCTTTCTTTCGGCTTATTTCCTTAAGCCTTTAGTGACTACTCTTCTATTAAAACAAATTTAATACTTCGTGTCAACTACTTTCTTTAATAACTTAAAATCGGTACTTATTTAAAGATCACTTTTTCTTGACTACCCTTTTATTTAATCATTTATTTTTAAAGTTGTCAAGCTTTTTTAAAACTTTTTTCGCGACTCCTGCCACGACCTTCTTGATTTATTTTATCATTATTCTCTTTTTCTTGTCAAGAGGTCTTTGACCGCCGTCTCTGCGCGCCCTCTTCCGGGCTCTCGCTTTCTATATTCTTATTTTACTTATATTATTACCTCCTTGTCAAGATATTTGTAAAATCTCCGACGGGAGAAGAAACTTATAAAAAACTATCTCAACTCGGCAAAACTTTGCTAAAATCTGATTATGAACATGGACGAATTACTTAAAAGTACAGCGCGAACTTTATACCTGAGCGCAAAATTCATGCCTAAAAATATGGGCGGGGCTTTTTCCTGCGCGTATTTAATATGCCGCGCCGCCGACAGTATAGCCGACACGGATTTAATAAGTGTAGATAAAAGAATAAAAATTATACACGATTATCCGAAAATGGTTGAAACAAACGACGAGGGCCTGCTTCAAGAATTTAAAAAAGCAATACCCGAAAAGAACAACTTGCATGAAAACGAACGCGTGCTTTTGGAACATATTGATATTTGTCTTGAAGCTTTCAAAAAGCTATCCCCTTTACATAAAAAAATTACTTTGAACGTCGTAAACGCAGTATGCAAAGCAATGCAATGGGATTTATCTTATTTCCCGGAAAGTGAAAGCGGTTTGCTGAAAGCTTCCCCCAGCTCCGCCAGGACGGAGCTTTACTGCGAGCATATGGGCGGAGAACCGGGCATATTTTGGGCGAAGCTGCTACTTAACGGAAAAGAGGACATCGCTTTCACGGAAAACGGCAAAAAAATAGGTATGGCTCTGCAAATCACAAATATATTGAGGGATTTGCCGCAAGATATAAAAATAGGACGCATTTATTTGCCGCTTACGGATTTAACCTCAAATGATTTAATGCCTCAGGATTTGCTGGAAAAGAAAACATACAAGAAACTTAAACCTATAATATTCAAGTGGATTAACTGGGGCGTAGATAATTTGGAGAACGCAAAAGCTTTTATGAGCGGCATACCCCGACGGAAGTTCTTTTCCCGCGCGGCGGTTGCCTGGCCCGTGCTTTGGAGTTTTGATACGCTTTTGCTTTTGGCTTCCTGTAAGAATTTGCTGGATAAAAACAAAATACAGAAAATTCCGAAAAAAACTATTCACCTGACCATGCTGGCCAGCCCCTTATATTGCTTCAGCAACAAAGTGTTTGCCAAATTGGTTGATAAAAAAGCCGCTCTTGTAAGGGAACAAACAGGCAGATAGAAAATATTTTGCACTAAAAAACAGCCGCTTTAAAGCGGCTGTTTTTAATTACTCTTCAATTTTAAGCATTGCTATAAAAGCTTCCTGCGGGATATCCACCGCACCGATGCTCTTCATTCTCTTTTTGCCTTCTTTTTGCTTTTCCAAAAGTTTGCGCTTTCTGGTAATATCGCCGCCGTAACATTTGGCGATAACGTCCTTGCGGTAGGCCGGGATAGTTTCGCGCGCGATAATCTTAC
>JAZNEO010000139.1:0-2138 GCA_045588685.1 Candidatus Avelusimicrobium sp.
TTTGTGCCGAATGTTTGCCACTCATTGAGTGGCAAACTACGGCTGTTATATTTGGGTTAGTTCCAAGGCTCAAACATGACAGCCGTTTTTGCATCTTATTTTCCAAAACAGATAAAA
Source organism: Candidatus Avelusimicrobium sp. (assembly GCA_045588685.1). Lineage (GTDB taxonomy): Bacteria > Elusimicrobiota > Elusimicrobia > Elusimicrobiales > Elusimicrobiaceae > Avelusimicrobium. Next base: position 118 of record JAZNEO010000139.1, read on the forward strand.
GCGGAGGAGATGCTGAGTAAAGACAACTCAGCATGACTACTTAATAAAGATAAGGAGAATAAGATGAAAAATAAAAAACAAGGGTTTACCCTAATAGAATTATTGGTAGTGGTACTGATTATCGGTATTTTATCAGCCATTGCCTTACCGCAATACACAGCGGCAGTAGAAAAATCCCGCGCCACCGAAGCCCTGATTAATTTGAAATATGCTCAACAGGCCCGCACCTTAGATTTTATGGAAACAGGTGGGGAAGCTGGTGAATTTCCCACTCCGGCAAAGGATATTACGGAATTAAGTGGTGGAAAATGGGACAGCAGTGGAAATCTTTATTGTACAAATAAATTTTATTATCAGCTTGACGACATCAGTTGTGTGACCGCATTTCGCTGTATTCCCAACGATGATTGTACGGGTTGTCAAGAAAATCTCGACTATGCATTACAATTGAGTACACCGTATGGAGGAGGAGAGGAATGGCTAAATTATAAACCGTGTACGGCATACACTGATTTTGGTTACAAAATTTGTAAAACATTCGAAGGACAAGGTTTCATAATAGAAGACCAACGCGACTAAACTACACAAAACTCCCTCAATGTTTTATTGAGGGAGTTTTTGTATATCTTTTATACCTTTATTTCACGCTATCAAATCCGGCTTGCAGGGCTTTGCGGTTGATTTCTAGCATTTCCGGTTTGGCGCGTTTGTACACTTTTTTCATTGCGTCGCAAACGCTTTCAAGCGTCACCGCACCGGTCAGTTTAATAAACGCGCCTAGTGCCACCAAATTAGCCACACGGTCCATCCCGATTTTCTGCGCCAGTTCATTGCACGGCACGCATACAGTAGTAATATCGCTGCGCGTCGGGCGGGAATTAATCAGCGAACTGTTCAAAATCAAAAGTCCGCCTTTTTTGAGCATGGGTTCAAATTTCGGTAGGGACGGCTCATTCATCACGATAACCGTAGTGGGGGCAGATACAATCGGCGTATAGACTTCCCCGTCGGTCACTACCACCGAGCAGTTGGCCGTACCGCCGCGCATTTCCGGCCCGTAAGAGGGCAACCAGCTGGCGTTTTTCTTGTCTTCCACACCGGCCTGTGCGAGCAAAATGCCCGCCGAAATCACACCTTGTCCGCCGAAACCGGCAATTCTGATTCCTTGATACATTAGTTCGCCCCCTCGTCTTTGAAAACGCCCAACGGATATTGCGGCATCATTTTGGTGCGCACAAATTCCAGCGCTTGTTCCACATTGGCATGCCAGTTGGTCGGGCATTGGGAAAGCACTTCCACCATGCTAAAGCCGACGCCTTTAACTTGGTTTTCAAAAGCTTTTTTAATGGCTTTTTTGGCCGCCATGACGTGTTGCGGCGTATCCACCGCCACGCGCTCTAAATACTTCGCGCCTGTAATTTGCGAAAGCATTTCGCACATATTAATTGGCCAACCCTGTAGTTTCGGGTCGCGCCCTTTGGGGGCGGTGGTAGCCACTTGGCCCACCAAAGTAGTGGGGGCCATTTGACCGCCGGTCATCCCGTAAATAGCATTGTTAATAAAAATGACGGTAATATTTTCACTACGCACCGCGGCATGTACAATTTCCGCCATGCCGATAGAAGCCAAGTCTCCGTCTCCCTGATAGGAAAACACAATGGCACCGGGCTTACTGCGTTTAATACCGGTGGCAATGGCCGGGCCGCGCCCGTGTGCGCCTTGCACCATATCGCACGCGAAATAATCATCGGCAAACACCGCGCACCCTACCGGAGCTACGCCAATGACACGCTTGGCAATTTTAAGCTCATCAAAAGCTTCTCCCATCAAACGGTGCACAATACCATGCCCGCAACCCGGGCAATAATGCATGGGTTTATCAGTTAAACTTTTGGGTCTTTGTGCTAAAATCGTGCTCATTTGTTGCCTCCTTTGCGGTCGCCTTGTACCCCTAAAGCGAGGTCACGTTTACACTCATAGGTAAATCCTTCGGCATGGCGTTGCAAATCAAACAGCCCTTC
>JAZNEO010000140.1:0-5181 GCA_045588685.1 Candidatus Avelusimicrobium sp.
CATATACAAACCTCTTTATAAATTATAGCAGTTTAGGAACATCCAAAAATAGAAAGTGCAGACAGGTCTTTCAAAATTTCATAAAATAAGAAAAGAGGAAGGGTGGCCGAGTGGTTTAAGGCGTCAGTCTTGAAAACTGATATACGGGCAACCGTATCGAGGGTTCGAATCCCTCCCCTTCCGTGTTTTTTTGTGTAAAAAGCCCTACTTCGTTTAGGAATTCGAAAAAAGCACAGATTTATAAACTAAAAACCCCGCAACAGCGGGGTTTTTAGTTTAAACGTACCTAAGATCAATCTGTCGACTTTTCAGTGTTCAGAGCAGAAGGATTGGAAACAGGAACCAAATTTTCTATTTCCAAATCACGGCTACTTTGTTCAAAATCATGACAAACAAGTTTAGCCAATCCTTTCCCACTACATTGCGTTTTTCCATCAGGCAAAACACGTTGTAACTGATAAGAAAACAGCCAATTACCTACCCGACGCGCCGTCACCGATCCGCTTTGACCGTCTGCCGCCACGGATAAAGACACCTCATATCCGTTGAGTTTTGTAATGGCATTTTTCCCAAACCCGATAAAATATTCCGCCGGTTGTTGTGGGTTAGCCTGCATCTGCACTTCCAGCATAGCAGGGCGGGCCACATCTCCCACGATATTGTTCCACTGATCAGACAAACGATGATGTTTAGCCTCATATAAATCTTGTGCAATTACAACATTGACCAACATCGCCTGCATGGACAAAGCACTCGTTCTCTCTACCTGTCTTTGATACAACCAGCCTCCCGTAACTACCACTAGGATCCCCACCAAACTTAGTACACCCCACGTGAGGATTACACCACCAGACTGACTTCTTTTCATTTATTTTTCCCCCCTAAAAACCCGCGGTTTTTACCGCGGGTATATTTTTACCAATACGGACTGTATTCTTCTTCTATAGTACGCGGATCCTGTGGCAATTCTTTATTGGCTTCCACCGCCATAAATTCTTTGCAAAAGGACTTATCGGCCGGAGCCTTAGGCCCATCGGAGGGCACGCAATAAGTAGTTTCTTCCCCTAACGGACGAACTAACGTATAATCATAACGCCAATTGATACGCTGAGCAATTAAATACATCTTTCCGCGTACTTCATCAAAATACATCCTAAAACCGCTATTGGGCTTGGTAAAACCACCGCCTTTGGTTAAATACACGGTACCTTCTTGGTTAATATATTTACCTACTTTGGTTAAATGCGGCGCTATAGGGGCAATATCCAAAGCTTTCCATGTTGTGGCGTAACGGCCTTTATTCATCAATTGTCTTCCTTGGGCAGCAGCCGCTAAATTGATTATATTTTCTGCCTCTGTGGCACGAGATTGTTCCACAAACTGCCCGAACACCACTACTCCTACCACAATCGAAACCAAAACAATAATAACAATAAGAGTAGTACGTGAAATACCTCTGTTATTTAAGTTTTTCATATACTTTCTCCTCATAAAGAATTAAATATTACAAATTACTAATTAACAAAACAAACAATCCTAAAAACACCAGGCATAATAATAGTTTAGTCGCTCCCAAGTGTTTCTTCAAGAATTCATTGAATGTCTTTGACTCATAACCCGCCAATGCCAAAGCAAATACCGCTATCAGCGGCATAATAAACATGACATTATATAGTACCAAATAAACAATCGCTTTTAAACGAAAAGCCGGATCCTGCATGATGAGCACAACTGTCGGCAAATACACTTGCCCCGTACAAACCGCCTCTACCAAAGAAACGCCAAATCCCACCGCTAAGGCCGCCAAGGCCAGCCGCCACACACTATCGTGCTTGTCTCTTAAGAAAAAGTGCATAATTTTATGGCTGAGCACTTTTAGACTATGCGGTAACTGTAAAATTGTTTTCTCAGCTTGACCGGTCTTTCTATAAATAATAAAGTCGTAAACAGCCAAGGAAAAGAACAGTAAACATAACAAAGCCGTTATCCAATAAAAACTCTTAATGACCCAATAAAAACTTTTCATCGCATACAGAAATTGGAAAAGCCCCAAACCAATTAACACATAGGCGATAAATACAGCTATACAATAGGCACTTCCCACCACCAGAATTTCTTTACGGGTATATTTATAAACAGTCAGGAAAGATACAAAAAACACAATTACCGCAAAAGCACAAGGATTGATACCATCTACTAAGCCCGCTCCGACAATAGCCCAAAAAGTAATTTTAGAAAAAGCCGTTTGCGTATCTTGCGTAGTAGCCGCAACTTGAGTTTTTTTACTCAATAACTGGGCTTTTTCAATCGCACTTTCCGCATAAGTTTTAATTTCATGCGGATATCCCACCATATACGTATCCCCCACAATAGCGGTCGGATAAGCCGGCCTTTGACCAAATGCTTTGGCAGTTTCCTGCAAGATCAAATTATTCCCATCTTTAGATATATCGTAAATCTGAAAATTTACCGTGTCTTTATATTTTTCTTGCAATACCGGCAAATACTCATTTTCAAAATGTTTACAATGAATGCAGGTAGGGCTAACAAATACTGCAAAATTCACTTTTTCTGCAGCGAATACTGTTGCTCCAAATAACAAACTAATTATTAACAGCAATACCCTTTTTTTCATTTCAGTCCGCCCTGGATAAACTCAGAGATTCCTTCCATCACCATGTTGACTGACATCAACACCAAGATCATACCGGACAAACGCTCTATGGCTACTAAGCCGCGTTTTCCTAACAAATTGCTGATAGGAAAGGACATCATTAATATCGCAGAGTTAAATATAGACGCCACCAAGATAGCTCCCAACGTCATCAGCTTATCGGATTGTTGCGCAGATAAAATCATAATCATGGACAACACAGCCGGCCCGGCAACCAGCGGAATAGCCAGTGGCACCACGAAAGGTTCTTCCTCTTTAGGATCGGAGGTGGGCTCAGTATCATTACTAAACACCAATTTGGCTGAAATGATGAACAAAATTATACCACCGGCAATACTCATGGAAAAAGAATGCACGTTAAATGCGCGCATAAACCACTCCCCCAAGAAAAGAAAAATCAACATGATGAGTAGAGCAATCAATAATTCCCGAATGAGCACCACTTTACGTCGCTCCGGAGATACCTTTTTCAAAGCGGAAATAAACAAGGGAATATTCCCAAACGGATCCATAATTAAAGCCAAGGTAATAACAGAAGAAATAAATACGTCCATAAAAACTCCTTTCCAATCGTCAAAATACGGATATATTATATACTATAGCATTTTTTTCCTTCCAAAAAATAATCTCCCAGAACCTCACGCAAACAGCAGGATATTTATTACAATATACATATGTTGCATATACAGCAAAATAGTTTTATTAATTTAATGAAATGGTTTGCGCTTGCTTTGCTAGTAGGTGTGTTGGTAGGCGTGATGGATACTTTATTTCTAAAAGCCCTAGATAAAAGCCTATACTACACGGGGCAATTTCCGCTTTATTACCTCGCACTTCCTTTTGGACTTTATGTTGTTTATTTATTGTCGCGTCGAACCGCCCCCCATGATGTGGACTACTCCACGGATGATGTAATTGATAAAATTAATTCTTATCGCGGAATAAGTGTAATTTCCGCTTTGAAATCTCTGTTTCTCTCTATATTCACTATGGCTATAGGCGGCTCTGCCGGAAAAGAAGCTCCATGTGCCGACGGCGGAGCAGGAGTAGCAGCTACCATGGCCCGTTTATTTCGCTTAAATTTAGAGGACCGACGCAAGCTGATGATTTGCGGGGTAAGTGCCGGTTTTGCCGGGGTGTTTGGGGTCCCTATATCGGGAGCTTTATTTGGATTGGAAGTACTATTTGTAGGCCACATTTTCTATGAAGTGATGTTTCCGGCTTTTATCGCCGGGATTACAGCCTTCCAAGTGACTACTTATTTGGGGGTCAGCTATATCTATCATCCCATGAATTTCTCCCCGGTACTGGCAGAGAAATTTTTCCTAAAGGTAATCGTGGCAGGCTTATTTTTTGGACTCGTTTCCATCATTTTAGCCGAAACCTTAAAATTTACCAAAGTTATTTTCCGCTTCATTGCTTTGAAAACCTCTCCATTTTGGCGTAGTTTTATAGGAGGCATTCTACTCATACTTATCGGGCTGTGGATTTCGCCTTCTTACTTAGGGCTGGGAGTAGATGGCTTTAATCAAATTCTATCAGGCGGTGCTTTAGAAAATCCGTTTGGATTTTTCCTTAAATCACTCACAACTGGTATCACTTTTGCTGCCGGAGGAGTAGGAGGCATAATCACCCCGATATTTTTCATCGGCGCGCAAGCAGGAGCCCTGCTGGCCTCTTGGTTAGGTACTGATACGGCCACGATGGCAGCCCTAGGTTTAGTGGCTGTGTTAGCTGGTGCAGCCAACACGCCTCTATCTGCCAGCATTATGGCTATTGAACTTTTTGGTGCGGAAATTGCACCGTACGCGGCTGTAGCTTGTGTGATTAGCTTTTTAATGAGCGGCCGGCAAAGCGTTTACGCCAGTCAACGGATATCCCTAGACAAACGGACTGAGTTGCCGATTGCCCATCCGGAAAAGGCTCCTCGCGCGGCTCCTTCCAAAGGATTGTTGCTGAAAACCTTTAAAGAAATGTCAAAGCACTTGATCCCCAACCCAAAAGGCTTTGAGGATGACAAGTAACTACTCTTCAAAATCTGCTTCTTCTTGCTCTAATTGACGGGCGAACTCCCCCCACTGCTCGCGGGAGGCTTCTAATTTGAGCACAAGTCCCGTATCAGAATACTCGGTGTAAGGTTTATCGGCCAAAATATTTTGGTCTAATTTAATTTCCATGTAAAACGGTGTCTGGCCCGGCATTTCCCCGCGGCACGCACATCCCACCGATACTTTTGGCGTAAAAAACACAGATACTTTGGGCTCTAACATAATCCAATTATCCATTTCTCCCCGTGAAAGTACTTGTAAAATAAAGGTGGATAAATAAGGAGCTTGTGCATCTTTCAGTGCCACTATTTTTTCTGCAAATCTATCGGAAAACAAGGGAGCATCTTGATAGTACAAACCGATTTCATACTCCATACATGGCTCTTCGTTCTCATACTCATACCAACGAGAAATAGGACTAATATCTAATTCGAGCCCATTTTTTCCATACCGAATGTG
>JAZNEO010000141.1:0-3597 GCA_045588685.1 Candidatus Avelusimicrobium sp.
TACCACTCCGTATTCGGCAGTGACTAAATAGTAGGTGTAAAAGGGAACTAAACAAAAATTCAACAAACGAGCCAGCACCGTGGAAGTGCCGTATATCAATGTTTCTTTTCCTAGACGTAAAATATCGTTTGCCATAATAAATGCCCCGCGGCAAACCGCGGGGCGTATTTGCTTATAGTTTAGGTAAAACGGCCTCTAATAAGGCCTTGAATTTACCTTCAATTTTCTTCGTTTCCGAAATAGTTTGTGCGTGAGACAGGGCCTCTTTGGCAATGCCGCAAGCCATATTGCTCACCCACGCCAGTCCCAATACGTCAATACCGCATTGGCGCGCCACCAATACTTCGGGTACCACGCTCATGCCGACTACGGTAGCACCTAACGTTTTGAACGCGCGGATTTCAGCCGGCGTTTCGAAGTTAGGGCCGGTGACCGCTAAATAAGTGCCTTCTTTAGCATTGATTTTGAGCTTTTTGCAGGCATTGATAGCCGTTTTGCGCATGGTTTTTTGATAAGCTTCGCTTAAGTCAAAAAACATCGGACCGAAAGCCGGATCGTGATTGCCGATAAGCGGGTTATTGCACATCAAATTGATATGGTCGCTCAGTACACACAAAGAACCGGGTTTGAGTTGTAAATCCAAAGAGCCAACTGCCGCGGAAACAATCAATTTTTTGACGCCTAATAAAAACATCGTGCGAATAGAAATAGCCAAATCTTTCATCGGGTGGCCTTCATAAAAATGAAAGCGTCCCTGCATGACCATAATTTTTTTACCTTTGTAAATACCAAAAATTAGATTGCCGCTATGTCCCGGAACGGTGCTACGTAAGAAACCCGGAATTTTGGCATATTCTAGCACTATTTTCTTTTCCAGTGTCGGGATAGACCCTGCCAGACCAGAACCGGTAATTAAAGCAATTTCCGGTTTGAAATTTTTTGTCTTTTTCTGAATAAATGCGACAGCTTTTTTCACTTGTTGCAATTGAGTCATACGGCCTCCTTAATTAAAATGTGCCCCGCGGCGGAAAAAAGGCATTTTCAACATGCGTGATTTGCCCACCCAGCAGGCATACTACATCAAATCTTATACTATCAAATTTGGGGTGGTTTTCCTTAATAAAATATTGAGCAGTCAATGCAATTTTACGTTGTTTAGACAAGGTGACCGCTGCTAAAGGGCCGCCAAAGGCTTGACTGGCGCGTTTTTTGACTTCTACAAATACCAAGGTTTTTCCGTCAGAACAAATCAAATCGATTTCCCCGCAGGGCTGGCGGTAATTGCGGGCTAGCAAGCGGTAGCCTTTCTGCGTTAAATAGTGGGCGGCGGCTTCTTCGCCCTGAGCACCGCTTTGAGTGGAATTCATGGAAATAGTGTGGGTTTGCATAGATCGCGCACGGGGGCAAACGTACGGCGATGTTCCGGGCAAGGGCCATATTTTTTAAGTGCGGCCAAATGTTGGGCCGTGCCATAGCCCTTGTGGGCGGCAAAACTGTAGTTGGGATAGAGTTTGTCCAAAGTATCTAGGTACCGGTCACGTAACACTTTGGCAACAATGCTGGCTGCGGCAATATTGAGAGATAAAGCATCTCCGTCGACTACCGGTTCTTGGCGAAGCTGGAGATCACGTACCGGATGCGGGCCGTCAATTAAGGCTACCGCATTGGGGATGGAATAAAATTTTTGAGCGGCGCGGCGCATGGCCAAAAAAGTAGCTTGTAATATATTTAATTGATCAATTTCTCGGGCCGAAGCAAAACCAACCCCATACAATACACCGGCGGTTTGCAAACGTTCAAAAATTTCCTCGCGTTTGTGTGCCGTTAACTTTTTGCTATCGTTTACGTCTTCAAAATAGACAAATTGATTGGGAGCAATATGACAGGCGCAAGCCACCACAGGGCCCGCCAACGGGCCGCGGCCGGCTTCGTCAATGCCCAGCAAAGTTGCCGTGCCTAATTGCAAGGCTTTTTTCTTGTCAAAATCTTGTAGTGAATTCATCAGGGCCTCTTTTAATCTTATTGTATCAATTTCTGACAAGAGAGAGTGCAATTTTTACGAATGGGTTGAAGCGGGTACAGAGCAACGCTTGTGCAAGACCCCTAATTAATAATAGGAGCTTGTCTCCAAGAAGTAAAATGTACTATGCTTGGACATATGAAATATATATTGATTACGGTGATAGTTTTTATGGCAGTGCAGCTGCATGCCGGACAAGTCGGGACAGTGTCAGCCCAAACGGCGCGTATGAAACCGGATGTGCTCAAGAAGCATTTTTTGCTTCAGCCTGGGGATCCTTTTTCGGAGCAAAAATATCAGCAAGCCCAAGACGAGCTGCACAAGTTACGTGTTTTTAAGCAGTTAACTTTTTCTAGTCAAGAGAGGGGAGAAGAAGTCGATATACATATTGATGCGCAAGATGGATATTACATTTTTCCGATGGGTTTTTGGATGGGGGGAAATAAGAGCTCCGCGGGAATTTCGATAGCGGCCGGAAATTTATTCAAACAAGGGGAAAGTACCTTCTTATTTGCCGGGGGCGGAAAAGACGGATGGACCGGAAATGTGGGATGGGCTACGCCGCGGCATTTTTTTAATTTACGTTATACACATTTGACTGCGGACCAGCGTTTTTATAAAGACCATTGGTTTAATATCCCTTCCGTTTTTTCTACGGCCGATGATAAAGAAGACCATCGGAAAAATTTGCTATGGGAAGTGGAAGGTACGCAAAATCTTGTGGAGTTTGTGTATAAATACCGGCTTTCCGAACCTTTGCGTTTAAGTTTGCGTCCGCAATATAAAGAAATTTCATACGCGCATCATCAGCTCGATAGCGGGAAACATCATCAACTTTCGGTAGGGTTGGAATGGAGCCACGATATTCGTTCTGGTATTAACATGGGAGCTTTATCAGGCTATGGATTAACCGATAAGGCACACAGTCTGCAAGATTTACCAAAGATGCGCAGCGGATATACTGCGGCTGTCGGATACACGGGCGGCGGATCTTGGAGCGGTAGTGACTACGATATTTCAAAACTATCCTTGGAAGGAGCCTGGCTTTTAGAACTACAAACAAGGCACATGTTCATATTGCAAATACAAGCAGAAAATGCCTTTAAATCTTCCTTTAGTGAACAGATTACTTCCACTGATTTATTAGGAAAAATGGGCCGTTATGACCGGCAGTTACGAGGAAAAAGAGGAGCAGGCATGGGGGTTAGCTTTGTGTATTATTTGCTACGCAATCAAACAGGACTCTTATCACTGGCTCCCTTTTATGAACTGGCTTATGTAGACGTTGGAAATAGATATGCACCTCATAGCGGAGCCGGTGCTACATTGACTTATAAATTATGGCGTTTTCCACTGCCTTTTGGTTTGAATTATACCCATAACTTACAGGACGGCAGTCAGCAAGTCAGTTTTGTGGTGGGAGGTGCTTTCGGATAATGTGAGCACCTTAAATGACCACACTCCACTCTTTAACGCTTCAGCATTTTAACCTTATTTGTCAGGCAGTGCCTAACCTACATTAACAACCAAGCGACTGAGATTGCCGAACCCTGCGGGCCGCCAAACACTCGGGAATG
>JAZNEO010000142.1:0-4013 GCA_045588685.1 Candidatus Avelusimicrobium sp.
GCTTTATCTTCGTTTTTACGGCTCAACTGAGACAAGGCCAGCACCGGTACATTCAAATTACGGGCCAATTCTTTGAGCATACGCGAAATTTCAGACACTTCCTGTTGGCGGCTCTCGATACGGCCCGAAGAACGGATGAGTTGCAAATAATCGATAATGATTAAGCCCAAATTCTTGCCTTGTTTGGCCAGTTCATTGGCCAAGCGGCGCGCACGCATACGTAACTCCGTAATTGTAATACCCGGCGTATCATCAATAAACAAGGGGGCCTCGGCCAAACGGGCCAGCTCGCGCGTTAAATCTTTCCATTTGCTACGCGGGAAATAACCGTTGCGCACCTGATGCACCTCGGCCATGGCCGCCGAGCATAACATACGCTCGTAAATAGAGTGACGGCCCATTTCTAAAGAAAAAATGGCGGTCGGGAAACCGGCATTGACGCACGCGTGGTGAGCAATGTTTAACGCTAAAGCGGTTTTCCCCTGACTAGGGCGAGCTCCTAAAATAATTAAATCCGATTTGCGGAAACCGCCTGTTTTATAGTCAAACTCGGAAAAGCCGGTCGGCACCCCTTTGACAGGATTTTTGTCCAAATGGGCCTTTTCGATCATTTCCATGACTTCTACAGCCAAATCTTTAGAAGACACGAAACCCTTCAAATCCTGCTTTTGGCTGAGTTTAAAAATTTGTTCCTGAGCAATATCAATCAATTTCTCCGGCTCTTCTTCCTCTTTGTAGCATTGTTGCACCAAACTGGTAGCCGTCTTGATTAAGTCGCGCACCAAAAATTTCTTGTAGACGATATTGGCATAATGTTCCACATGGGCGGTGGTGGACACTTTATTAATCAAATCCGTTAAATACAGTTCGCCCCCTACCTGTACTAACAAATTTTGCGTTTTTAATTCTTCGGTCAACGTAATTAAGTCAATGGCCCGTCCTTTATCGGCCAATGCTTTCATAGCGGAAAAAATCTTCTGGTGGATGTCTTTGTAAAAATGTTCCGGTTTCAAAATGTCCAGCGCACGTTCTACTGCATCAGATTCTAAAAGCATAGAACCCAATACTGCCATTTCCGCGTCAATGGCTTGGGGCGGAATTTTTTCTTCTAATAAATTGGTTTGGGGCATAACAACTCTCCTACAGTTATTCTCTAATAAAGTGACAACAACCCTAGCGCGTGCCACACACAGCACGCACCTTTTTAATCATTGTAGCAATTTTAGAATATCCTTGCCTGAAAGAAGGACGCTGTCAAAACTGCCTGCACCATCATATTCTCATAAGATAGCAAAAATAATATACATTCCCCATAGCAAAAAACAAAATTCTGTCTCTACAGGTTATGCTTATTCCTCTTAACTACTTGTTTTAACTAATCCTTCGTATTGACTATCTTTGACCGAACGGGTAAGATATAGGAAAGAATTTATTACGCTATTACAAAAAAGGAGCTTTTATGGCCATTAAAAAATCAACTACCCCTGCTGTAGCTACTGAGCAGGAGCTGGCACATTTAGATGCCGTTGTAAAAAAGGTAAAACAAGCCCAACGTATCTATGCCACTTATACGCAAGAACAAGTGGACAAAATTTTCCGCGCGGCGGCTATTGCCGCTAATATGCAACGCATTCCGTTGGCTCAAATTGCCGTGGAAGAAACGAAAATGGGCATCATGGAAGATAAGGTGATTAAAAACCAATTCGCTTCCGAATATATTTACAATCAATATAAAGATACCAAGACATGCGGCGTGTTATCCGATGACGATTCCTTCGGCTACCGCCAAGTGGCCGAACCGATTGGCCTAATCGCCGGGGTGATTCCCACCACCAACCCAACTTCTACGGCTATCTTCAAAAGTTTGCTCGCGTTAAAAACCCGCAACGGCATTATTTTTTCTCCGCATCCGCGCGCGAAAAAGTGCACCATTGAGGCGGCCAAAATCGTATTGGATGCGGCGGTGGCGGCCGGTGCCCCCAAAGATATCATCTCTTGGATTGACAATCCCACCATGCCGCTTTCTAATGCGCTAATGCACCACAAAGATATCAATTTAATTTTAGCCACCGGCGGACCGGGCATGGTAAAAGCGGCCTATTCTTCCGGCAAGCCGGCTATCGGCGTAGGAGCTGGCAATACACCAGTAGTGATTGACGCCACCGCCGACATCAAAATGGCCGTCAGTTCTATCATCATGAGTAAAACGTTTGACAACGGCACCATCTGCGCCAGCGAACAATCCGTTATTGTAGAAGATGCTGTATATGAAAAAGTAAAGAAGGAATTTATTGAGCGCGGTTGCTGTTTTGTAACCGGCAAAGACCGCAAAAAATTAGCAGACACCATTGTAAAAGACGGCAAATTGAACTCTGCCATTGCCGGCCAAAGTGCAGAACAAATTGCCCAAATGGCAGGTATCAAAGTGCCCCTTGGCACCAAAATCCTCATTGCAGAAGCAACTAAAGTGTCCGACGAAGAACCTTTTGCCCGCGAGAAACTCTCCCCCGTGCTGGCTTTTTATCACGCAAAAGATTTTACCCGCGCCGTGCAACTGGCCAAAGATTTAATTTTATATGGCGGTGCCGGACACACCTCTGTGTTATACACAGATCAAGCTAACGAAGAACATATTGAACTCTTTCAAGATATGCCCACCGCCCGCACTTTAATCAATATGCCTTCTTCTCAAGGGGCTATCGGCGACGTGTACAATTTCAAATTGGCTCCGTCGCTTACCTTAGGTTGCGGCTCTTGGGGCGGCAACTCGGTCAGTGAAAATATCGGAGTTAAACATCTTATGAACGTAAAATCCGTCGCGCAACGCCGCGAAAATATGTATTGGTACAAAGTGCCGCAAAAAATTTATTTCAAACGTGGCGCATTGCAACAGGCCCTGGCTGAATTGACAGATAAACAACGTGCCTATATTATCACCGATAAAACGATGGAACAACTGGGCCATGTACGCACCGTAACGGATGTACTGGAAAATTTAGGTATTAAATTCCGCGTATTTGCCAATGTACTACCGGACCCGGATATTGAAAACGTCACGCAAGCACTTAACATTGCCAATGTTTGGCAGCCGGACGTGATCATTGGACTAGGCGGCGGCTCGGCCATGGACGAAGCAAAAATGGTGTGGCTTATGTATGAAAACCCCAACACCAGTTTTGAAGATATTGCCATGCGTTTTATGGACATCCGCAAACGTATTTACGCCGCGCCGCCTTTGGGTAAAAAAGCTACGATGGTGGCCATTCCCACCACGTCTGGAACGGGATCGGAAGTCACGCCCTTTACTATTATCACCGATGAAAAAACCGGCACCAAATATGCCATTACCGACTACGCCCTCACCCCGGACATGGCTATTATCGATCCGGAATTTGTCCTGCACATGCCCAAATCTCTTACGGCATTTTCAGGTCTGGATGTCTTAACGCATGCTATCGAGGCCTATACTTCTATCTTCTCGACCAACTTTACGGAAGGACAGGCCTTAGAAGCTATGCGTTTGGTATTTAAATACTTAAAAAGCTCTTATGACAAAGGGGCCCAAGATATCAATGCCCGTGAAAAAATGCATTACGCGGCTACCATTGCCGGTATGGCTTTTGCTAATGCTTTCTTGGGGCTCAATCACTCTATGGCGCATAAATTAGGAGCCATGTATCATGTGCCGCACGGATTAGCTAATGCCATGTTGCTCCCTTATGTCATTGATTATAATGCGACCGATAAACCCACCAAACAAGGTTTATTCCCGCAATACCGATATCCGTTTGTCAAAGGACGTTACGCTAAGATTATTGACTATTTACTCCCCCAACACAAATTGGGAGACGATAAGGATGCCAAAGTGCAAAAATTAATTGAGATGGTGCAAGAACTGAAAGACCAGCTCAACATTCCCAAATCTATCAAGGAATATGGCATTCCGGAGCAAGAATTCTTGGACAATGTAGACAGACTCTCGGTCTTAGCGTTTGACGATCAGTGTACCGGAG
>JAZNEO010000143.1:0-2218 GCA_045588685.1 Candidatus Avelusimicrobium sp.
CCTACTCCACCTTTCTGATTGGCAATCGCAATAATTTCTCCCATAGTTCCTCCTTGTATATATTAAAACATAAATCAAAAGAAAATGCAACTCTTTTTAATGGTTTCCACGTGAAAACAAAACAGACCCGCTATCCACAAGGTCTGTTTATGGTTGTGGATAATTTATCCACAAGCTGAATTTTTTCTATACAAAACTAATGAATCAAGCGTATATGTTTTAGAGGCCAGTGGATAAACCAAGCCGTTCCTTTGATATTTTCACGCGGTACGGGGCCCCAGAAACGGGAGTCACAGGAGTCGTCGCGGTTATCTCCCATGGCAAAGTATTGGCCTTCCGGAACGATAACCGGCCCGAAATTATCTCTTAAAGATATGCCCAATTCATGCTCCAGTTTTCGGCTTTCCCACAATTGCTGGTAGACCTCTTGGGGAATTTGGAAAAGATCTTTATTAGAGGAGTCTCCTACACTTACCACCGGCTCTAAACGGTCCTTTATCCGAAAGACCTCGTATCCATGGAGAGGTTCTTTTTGATCGTTGATATATAAGGAGCCTTCCTTTACCTCTACTTTATCTCCCGGGAGCGCCACCACCCGTTTTACATAGTCTCTGCCATATTGTGGGCCACCACAGTTAATTTGGTTTTTTGTTGTGGCCGGAAAGGAAAATATAATAATATCCCCTTTTTGGATAGGTTTGAATTGCCCAAAGCGAATTTGGGTAAGGGGGATGCGGAATCCATAGACTGCCTTGTTTACAAATAAATGATCTCCAATTTGTAGAGTATTGTACATAGAGGCGGACGGAATTTTAAAGGCTTGCACAAAAAAGAACATTACTATGGAAGCCACAAATCCGGCAAAATAGACGGTGTTGGCCCAGTCCATATTGGCTTTGATTATTTTATCTCTTCGTTCCGCTTTTCCTTGAAGTGCATAAAAAAATCCATATATACCGACTCCGAAAATCGCTATCCAAGTCAATATTTTTTTGATAGAAATGCCAGTATTTAACATCACCGGATTTGTATTGTCGACGATAAAGCTAATTATATAATAAGCGCAACCCAAAATTAACCACAAAAAAATACTGTTCCAATAGGCAAAAGATTTTTTATTATCTAGTTTATTTTTCCGAAAAAGCCGCTTGCTAATCCAAGAAAAAAGGTACATTATACAGGCAGCTATAAATAATCTTTGTTCCATAATTGCTCCAAGTTTTCACGTGAAAACTATTTCAATTCCTCATATAATTTTAAATATTGTTCTTCCGATTGGGGGTATTTTTCTATCGTACGCGTACGAGAGTTTTTACCCATTTGTTGGCGCAAAGTTGTATTTTCAATCAGCTCCGCCATTAATACACTTAATAAAATTTCATCTTTACCGTTAAATACAAATCCGGTTTCTCCGTGAGACACCACACGCGGCATATCCCCCACTTTACTAACCAGCGCCGGCAACTCACACAAAAACGCTTCCAATAAAGCCAATGGCAAGCTCTCCACCAAAGAGGGCAGGACAAATACATCTGCGGCCCACAAGAAAGGCTTTACATCTTGTACCTCTCCCACCAGCAAAACAGCCCTTTTTAGGCCGTTTTTTTCCAAAAACGCCTCTAAAATCGGTTTTTCCGGGCCATCCCCTACCAGTACAAGCCGCGTTTGCGGATTTTTGGCATGTACCGCGGCAAAACTTTTCACTAATAACAACTGATTTTTTTCTTTTGCCAGCCGCGCCACGCAACAAAAAACAATCTCTTTGTCTGAAAATCCGTACGCGCGTCTATATTTTTCTCTTTCCGCGGGATTAGGTGCAAAAACAGTCGGATCTATCCCGTTTGAAATCAAACGCACCTGGCCCGACGGATATTTTTGTTTATGAATTAAAAATTGTTCCGTACTGTACGATTCTGCGGTGCTAACGGTATCTTCCGTCTTAAGCCCCCGGTCAATCAGCCGTTTCCAATACGATAATTGGGCCGGATTATAATGCGCGGAGCTCACTAACAAAAACGGCTTTTTTCGTCGAGCTAAACGGCATAATTGAATGGCTCTGTATAAAAATGCATGCACCACATCCGGCTTAAATGTTTCTATTTCTTTGAGCAAACGCGCCAATGCACCAGCCGTCTGCACCGGACGAAATTTGCCTTGTACGTCTAACGACACGACGGGCAACCCGGCCTGCTGATATTGTGCGGCCAACGCGCCTAGC
>JAZNEO010000144.1:0-2176 GCA_045588685.1 Candidatus Avelusimicrobium sp.
GACAATTACTCTGTCTTGGTCAAAATACCGCCTGAGAATCCGCAAAGTTTCCGTATTACGTATCGCTTTAACTACAATACGGTAACCAAAGCATTAGATCCGACGATTTCCGATTCTAAAAACTTGTTGGATTCTTTAAAAGCATAAATAAAGTGATTTATATAAAACCCCTACCCGCCGGTAGGGGTTTTTTTATACACTATACATATGAATTGCACGCAACTGATTGAAAAAGCCGAACAAACTCATCTTTTGACAGAAAAAGAATTAGTACATATTTTAACTGATTCGCAAATCGATGATGTCTTATTTGCGGCGGCCAATCGCGTGCGTCAAAAATATGTGGGTGATGAGGTGCATTTGCGTGCGCTGATAGAATTTACTAATATCTGCAAAAATCAATGTTTATATTGCGGTTTACAATGCCAAAATAAGGCCGTACAGCGTTATCGACTCTCTGCTGAGGAAATCCTTATCCTTGCACAAAAAGCTGTGGATTACGGCTATAAAACAGTCGTCCTACAAGGGGGGGAAGACCCTTTTTTTACGGTAGATATCTTGGCACCCCTTTTGGAACAAATCAAAAAATTAAAACTAGCCATTACCTTAAGCATTGGCGAGCGTACACGAGCCGATTATGCCGCTTTGAAACAGGCCGGGGCAGACCGTTTTTTACTGCGTATTGAAACCACCGACAAAGCCCTTTATGAAAAATACAACCCCGGCATGAGTTTTGAAAACCGCTTGCGTTGTTTATCTGATTTAAAAGAATTAGGGTACGAAGTGGGCACCGGTATTTTAGTGGGGCTTCCCGGACAAACCCTCTCTTCTTTGGCCCAAGACATTTTATTTTTTAAGCAGTTGCAAGCAGACATGATTGGCTTGGGGCCGTTTATCCCCAATCCCGACACGCCTCTTAAAGATGCTCCTGCTCCGCAGCTGACGCCGGCCTTAAAAGTAATGGCCTTAACGCGGCTATTACTGCCCGACATCAATATCCCGGCTACCACGGCTATGGAAACGATTGAGCCGCACGGGCGCATGAAAGCCCTGCAGGCGGGGGCCAACGTCGTAATGCCTAATGTGACCGAGGGGGATGCACGGCTCCATTATGCGCTCTATCCAGGCAAGGCATGCGCGGGGGAAGATCCGTCTAAATGTCGCGGTTGCTTAACGGCCCAATTAGCTGCCATTGGTCGCACCGTCTCCACCGGATATGGGTTTCATAAGAAAACTTCCCTATAATTTGCTATACTAAAAACGTAGTTACAATTTTATCTGTTTTTGGAACCGTATACAGAATACGGGGCATTGCGAAAGCAATCCAGAGAGACTCCAAAAACAGCCGATATCAGGCACAAAATGAACGGACTAATTACCCGGGCATTTTGTGCCGAGTGTTTGCCACCGTCTTTGACGGCGGCAAACCACGGCTGTTTATGAGTGAGGCAGTCTCTCTGGCTCGCAAATAACCAGCCGTTTTTTCGTGTCCGTTTTCCAAAAACTAAAAGGAGAGCTAAACATGAAAAACAAAAAAGCATTTACGCTTATAGAGTTGTTAGTTGTGGTTTTAATTATCGGAATTTTGTCAGCCATTGCCTTGCCACAATACCAAAAAGCAGTCATCAAAAGTAAAATGGTGGAACAAGTCACATTAATGCGCGATATGCAAAAAGCAGTAGATCTGTGGTTGTTACAAAATGGCGGATTTCCCGCTGAAAGGACATTTTTGTTTTCCGAAGATCAAAACTTATTGGACTTGGATTTTAATGTAACGTGGGAAACTGATGGTGGATGGAAAACAAAAAATACAACCGGAGGTCCTATAGAATGTTATCCAAATTACTGCGAGTGGATTCTTTGGGCATTAGGTGTCGGGAATTCAAATCCAGACGTTACAATGAGAAGGACCGCGACAGGTTGGTCTATTGGATGCGATACAGATAATACAGGAGATGCAAACTACTGTCAATTACTGACCAGCATGGGGGTAGATTGGCACTAATCTCCCTACTTTATTACAAAAACGCAAGACGAAAAGTCTTGCGTTTTTTTACCAGAGAATAGTTGCTATTTTACGGCGACTTCTAAAATACGCAACATTAAGTGAAATACTTTTTCACTCCAGCCCAAGCTGAGTCACTCGTACGGGCCGTGAGGGTTTTCATACGAAGCA
>JAZNEO010000145.1:0-2228 GCA_045588685.1 Candidatus Avelusimicrobium sp.
CTATTAGATTTTGGCGAGAAATTAGTTGCTCCGTTTTTGAAATAGGGGAATATATGTTTCAGATAGGTTTAGTAGATGATTCTGTGATTTTACGCTCTGCCATTCGTAATGTGTTGGAATCCTCCGGCTATGAGGTGGTGATAGAAGCGGGCGGTTCTTCGGATTTATTTGCTAAGTTAGCGCAAAAAACACCCCAACTCATTTTGCTAGATGTATTTTTCCCGCAGGAAAACGGGTTGGATATTTTGGCCCGGCTCAAAAAACAGTATCCGGCCATTAAGGTATGGATGGTGACGGGACTACGGCAAGAAACGATTGCGGCAGAGGCCAAACGTTTGGGCGCAGACGGTATTTTGTATAAACCGTTTGACACGGACGATTTACTAAACGCCATCAAACAGGCACAATAAACTTTTTTGCATACGTAAACGGACCTCATTAAAGAGGTCTGTTTTTTTGCCGTTTTATTGTCAGTCACTACTATCGTCATCCCCGAAACATTCCCATTGTCATCCCCGAAATTTGTAATCGGGGATCTCGTCCTTATAAACAACAAAGCGGCTGAGATTCCCGACAAAGACATTCGGGAATGACAGATAAGGTTGTTTATTTTTTGGCCGTTTTTTCGTCGGGAAATAAAAAAAGACTTGACACCGTTTTTTTTTTTGTAGCATTTAAAATAAACGAACAAAGGAGGTTGTTTATGTTGTTAAAAAATAACAGAGCATTTACGCTCATTGAGTTGTTAGTAGTTGTTTTAATTATCGGCATTTTGTCAGCCATTGCCTTGCCGCAATATCAGAAGGCAGTTATCAAAGCACGAGCGGCAGAACTGCAGACTTTAGCACGCGCCTTAACGACAGCGCAAGCCACTTATTATATGGCTAATGGCGAATACGCGGATAATTTGGATAAGTTAGATCTCAGTTTTCCGTTTACGCGCGCTACCGAATTGGCTGCTGCCTATAATACAGATGATGCTGCTGTAAATGGCGATAAATATGCCATAATGATAGGCAAAGAATGGGGAGCAGCAGCAACAGGATTTCTCTCCGGCCCTTACGCCTATAAAGCGGGTTTTGGATCATGCTTAAGAGAATGGGGAAATGTCAAATCCGGTGTATTATATTGCATTGAAATGGAAGAAGGTGTAGATTTTTGTCAAAAGTTTTATGGCGGAACACATGTTGATACTGGTGCGCCAGGTGAGCGTTACTATTCCATACCGTAATTAATTGTGGGACTTGTAAAAACACTCTGCGGAAAAATCTGCGGGGTGTTTTTATATGGATTATTTTTTCTTTCCTTTTTTACTTGCTTGAGAACTATGTAATTTCTCTTGCGGGTGTGTTTTCAAATACGCCTCCACCGCTTCCAACTCAGGTTTGAGATATCGTCCGGTGTAGGACTGTTTGCATTTGGCTACCTCTTGCGGGGTGCCGGCACACACTATTTGCCCGCCGCCGTCTCCGCCTTCCGGTCCTAAATCAATGAGCCAATCGGCCGTTTTAATCACGTCCAAATTATGCTCAATAATCAGCACAGTATTTCCGCGGTCGGCCAAGTCGTGCAGTACATGCAAAAGTTTATCGATGTCAGCAAAGTGCAGGCCCGTGGTAGGCTCATCTAAAATATATAAGGTCCGCCCCGTACCCTTGCGGGAGAGTTCGTCGGCAAGCTTTACCCGTTGGGCCTCTCCGCCCGATAATGTTGTGGCAGACTGGCCCAGCTTGATATAACCTAAGCCTACGTCATTTAATGTTTGCAAATAACGTTTTATTTTGGGGATAGAATCAAAAAATTCCAATGCCTGAGAGACACTCATGTCCAATACTTCGGCAATGTTTTTGCCTTTATAAGTAACTTGCAAAGTGTCCTCGTTGAAACGTTTACCGTGACATTCCTCGCATTTTACATAGACATCGGCTAAAAACTGCATCTGTATCTTTAAAATCCCGTCTCCCTGACATTTTTCGCAACGGCCGCCCTTGACGTTAAAAGAAAATCGGCCGGCCTGATAGCCGCGGCGTTTGGCTTCCGGCATTTGCGCAAACAATTCACGAATGTGTGTAAATAAGCCGATATACGTGGCCGGATTGGAGCGGGGGGTTTTGCCAATGGGGCTTTGGTCCACGATAATTACTTTATCAATGTTTTCAAGCCCCTTAATTGTTTTGTGCGCACCGGGCACCTCTTTGGCGTGGTAAAATTTTTGCGCGAGTGCTTTG
>JAZNEO010000146.1:0-5586 GCA_045588685.1 Candidatus Avelusimicrobium sp.
ATCCAGTTTGCTTACGGTCACAGCAATCTGTCCGCCGTCAGGCGTATGACGCACCGCATTTTCCAGAATGTTGGAAATCACTTGGCGAATGCGTTTTTCGTCGGCAAACACATTCATTTCGCCCACACTTTCAAAGGTGACTGTGATGGAGCGTTTACTGGCTTTGTCCTTAAAAATTTCTGCTGTTTTCTTCAGACTGGACGTTAATTCAAAATTAGTTTTTTCAATACGCAGTTTACCTTTTTCAATAGCCGCCCAGTCCACCAAATCTTTAATTAAATGTTCAATTTGCCCCAGAGATTCGTCCATATAAGACATTTTTTTGGCTTGGTCTTCATCGGGATTTAGACGTTTCTTGAGCATATCAAAACTCATTTTTAAGGTCATTAAGGAATTGGACAAATCGTGGGACACAATAGAAAAGAATTTTGATTTCATATTATTCAAACGGTCCAACTCGGCATTACGCGCCTTTAATTGGGCCAATAATTCTTTGTTACTCTGTTCCAAAAAATACTTATCTAAGGCACGATTAATGGTGCGTTTTAAATAATCAAAATCTACCGGTTTAATCAAAAAATCATACACCGATTCCTTCATCGCTTCCATAATGGAATTGAGCGAAGCATACGCCGTAATCATTACAATTTGAGTCTCTTGGTTAAAGCCGCGGATTTTGCGGATTAAATCTAGCCCCGTTTCGTCCGGCAAGTTATAATCCATCAAAATCAAATTGAAAAATTCGGAGGAAATCAAATCAATACATTCCTGCCCATTGCCGGCTTGATAGACTTTATAGCCTTCTATTTCTAACAAATCAGCTAAGGTTTCCCGCAAATTATTATCATCATCAACTACTAAAATTTTAACCTGTTTATCCATAGCGAGTATCTCCCTGTTTCTTATAAATTCGTAAATAAATTTCAAAAATGGCACCTTTTTCCGGCAAATTGTGCACAAACAATTTTCCTTTATGCCGGGTAACTGCTTTACGCACCACGGCCAGCCCTAACCCCGTACCGCGGGCCTTAGTGGTAAAGAACGGAGAAAAAATCTTTTCTAGTAAATCCTTGGAAATGCCGGGCCCTTCATCTCCGATATAAATACAAACTGTATGCTTGCCCACTTGGGTACCGACCGTTAACCGCCCCCCTTCCGGCATCGCTTCACAAGCATTGGCAATAATATTGCGTAGCGCTTGTTTGATTTCTTCGCTATCAATTTTAAGCCGCACACTTTCCGGGTCTAATTCTTCCTTCAAATGTATATGTGCCGGCCACGGGAAGGAAAGTAATAAATCATGCAAATAGCTGTTCAAATCCACCGTACTTAAAATCATATCGCGGCTACGGGCAAACCCGAGCACCTCGTTGATGATGCTATTTGCTTGACGAATCTCCGCTTCAATAATAGAAAACTGTTTAATCAGTTTCGGATCAGAAGGCGGCTGAATAATCTTAATTAGGCGGGTAGCATTACTAATCACCGCCAACGGATTGCGAATTTCATGGCTAATAATAGAAGCCATTTGCCCGATAGCTGCTAACCGTTCCGTCTTTACCAGTTCGCTGGTGGCTTTGTGTAGCTCAGCTGTACGCTGTTCCACCCGTTGCTCCAATGCTTTATTCATCGCAGATAATTCTTTTTGGGCAGAAATCAACGCATTCTTTCGCTCTTGGAGCACCACTGTCATTTGCAAAAACACACGCGCTAATTCTCCAATCTCATTGTTAGGGATAATCAAATCGGCTTCCGTAGGCGTATAATCTTCTTCCTGTTCCAGTTTGACAGCCGCCTCCTGCAAACGCTGTACCGGTTGCACAATAGGTCTTAACACTACATAGGTTACGCCCACTACAAACACCGCTACCGCAAACAGAATGACCACCAAATTCCAAACGGAATGGACGGTGCTTTCCAGTAACAATGTCCAAACGGTATGATCGGGCTGGTAGACTAAAACCGTCCAATTTAGTCCTGCCACAGGGGCCTGACTGGTTAACCAATTTCCCCCTGTTTGAAGGTGCACACGACCGTCGCTTTTCTCCCCTAAGGCCTGTTTCATCGCTTGCAGTTGAGAAAGAAGAGGCAATGCTTCCTCTGATACCAAGCCTCCTGATACGCCAGAATAGGAAATCAATTCTCCGTCATCTGTTAAAACGGCCACTTGCATACTATCGGAATATATTTTTTCCAGTGCCTTTCCCAAGCCCTCTAAATCAATTTCTGCCACCAATACCTGGCCTTTGCGAGACGAATTGGCAGCTTGTAACGGATAGGCCATGAGCACGTACATATGCCCATCATGACGCTGGATGGAACCCACATATTCTTGCCCTTCTTGAATACACGTCCTCAAAATAGGAGTAAGCTCCGCCTTGTAATTTAACAAATGTCCCGAGGAACTCGAGTGAAATAATTGATTTCCACGACGGTCTAAAATCAGCAAATGCACAATATCCGGGTTGCGCGTACGTAAATACTCCAAATCCTCTTGATCAATGAAAGTTAAATGGTCGGACAGCACGGAATGTAAGTCACTAAAGATAGAAATAAATTGAGATTGCCGGCTGACGGACTCGGAAATTAAAAAGGAAATCCGATGGGCCATGGTGCGTTGCTTGTCTAAAATTTCACTTTGCAACAATTTATTGTTGATGCGCAACACATACCATCCGATCAGCAAAATAGGCACGATTGTCACAAAACTAAGTGCAATTACCGCTTTACGAAATAAACTGCCTGTTTGCCTTCCCTTCACCATAACAACACCTTTAAAATTTTGGGGGCTCAGATTGCTCTTAAGCCCCCAATCTACTTTGGTTTAAAAATAACTTAGCAACTACCGGTGGGTGCGGCAGGTGCATTAGGCTGTGTACGCGCTGGATTTAAAAATTCAAATCCAGGTCTTTGTGCCACGCTGCCAAAATCCAAGATTTCTTTGCCTTCCCACAAGAACGTCGGAGATGCATTGATATTATATTCATTGCCATAGGCTGCTTCGGCTTTGAGCAATTCCAATCCTTCCTTATCAAATTTCTTGGTAATTTTGCTCACGCTGATACCAGCTTCTTCCATGGCTTTATCCCAACGGCTAGAACGATAATCTTTGTTACGAATTTCCAAATATTTCCATAGTTTGGCGGGATAATATTTGGCGATCAACAACTGGCGAACGTCTTCTTCCCATTCGCCTGAACCATGCAGACTTTGGAATTCTCCAGTCTTTTCGTTGTAGTTAACAATATAACGCAATTTGACTGTCTTGTCCATCGGGAATTTGCCATCCTTTTTGGCTTGGATAATCATATTTTCTGCCATAGCTCCATACGGGCATTGGGACATTACAAAAATTTCCAATACACCCGGGTTGGCCGTTTTATCTGCATAAACACCGGTGCGAGTTAAGCGCGGGAAAATCAGATACGTATCATTTTGTTGTACGTAACCGGCCGCAATTTGCTGTTCTAATTTCTTTTGCAATTTCGATGTTTTCTTCACTAAGTAAAGCGGCAAGAAGCTATAATCCAAGTTAGCCAATGCCGGATCTTGCTTAGCAGTTACTACAGACATCGCTGTCACTTGCGGGGTTCCTTCTAAAAAGGTTGCTAATCCGTTGGTGACACGGGGATCTTGTTTACCAGAAGCATAATCTTCTGCTTCTATGACAGTAAATTCAATCGGTTGTTTGGAAGCGGCTTTAGCATTTTTACTGCTTTTAGCCGCTTTATCAGCTGCATAGACGGAAGAAGCCAACACACAGGCTACTACAAAAATAATAAGTTTCTTCATTAAATCTCCTTTTATTCCTTATCTTCTAGTTCAATGGATACTGCACGAATGCCGATTCCACTCAGTAAATTATATACCCACAGAAATACTACTGTGAATACCAAGAACAACAACGTATTCAAAATGGCTTGCATAATCATATTCATCAGAAACGCCAGATTAAAGGACATATCCGGGCTAAACAGTCCCATAATACCGCTGATGAGCATGACTATAAACACAGCCACGGGGAATACGGAAAATATCACATCTAATACACCTATCTTTTTAATTGCTACTTTCATTGTATATTCTCCCAAGGGATAAGCCCCTTTGTTTATTATAAAGTTTTTTCCGGTTCCAGCACAAGTACAATCCGGTTTTTGCCGGCATCATCGGGTAATTGAACGGCCTTGACAATACACGGAACATTCTGATTTTCCACCTTGCCGCGCAATACTTTGCCCGGGTGTTCCATGGCCTCTCCTACCACTTGAATAATACTCTGTTGACGACCATCAAAAACATCTAACAAATGTACCATACCCGTTTTCTTTAAATTCATCTCGAAATTGGTATACAAAATGTTATTATTTTCATCGACTACCAAGGCTCTTGATCCGCGCGGCACCGTAACCGCCAAAATAGTTTTCCACCATTTTTGCTCTTTTTCCAAAGACATGATTTCAACATTCTCTAACCCTTTCATTTCTTCTTTAATTTTGGCAAGTAACGATGTAATTGATGCCGCAACACCGCCAATTTCATCCGAACGTTCCGGATAAATTAGGTCCAACCGGTTCAGAGATACGGCGTCCACTCCGTCTTTCAATGCTTCTAACGGGCGAATAATTTTGAGCAGCAAGAACAAATACAACACGCCGCCAATAAGCAGAATCATTATAAATGCTCCCACGGCATAACGCACCATGGATTGACGGATTAGTGCTTTGGCGCTAGCCCGGGAAACAGTAAGATTTACTACGCCTGCCACTGCATCCTTGGCCATTAAGGGAATAGCCATGTCGTAATAATTTCCCTCGTCAAACATAATCGCTTTAGGCACTCTTTCCCGAATGGCTTGCGGTACGACAGACGTATCAAATACCACTTCATTGTTATAGTCTGAATAAGACATTTTGACAAATTGCGTATTTTCATGCCAGCGAATGGATCCGTCATCATTTAAATACACCAATGTTTTAATGCGGTCATCATTGCGTTTCCATTCTTTCATCAACTCTGCTTCACGGAACGTGGCTTCACTACGGGGACGAGCCGCCAAACTTTGCACCAAAAGCGGCGCGCGGAAACGTACCATTTCCACCATTTCATTTTGCAGTTTTTTGTCAAACACAAATTTGAACAAGTTATAATAAAATAGACCGCCGATAATGGCAGCATACAACGATACCAATACAAACCACAAAGTCCACTTAGATGTCAGTTTCATATTCTCTCCTGCTTAGCGAATTCCCATTAACTCTTCCACTTTACGCAAACCTAAATCGGCATCTTCATTGCTGGGATCCAATTGTTTAGCCATTAGCCAAGCCGCACGCGCCTGCGTATAGTTATTTTGATTAAATGCTTCCAAACCTTCTATAAATTTCTGCTTGCTGGCTTCATTTGCTTGAGCAGAACTTTCCTTCTTTTCCTGCTTTTCCGGTAACGAGTTGCTGTCTTTATCCTCTTTCAAAGCATCCACTGCTTCAAAGTTCAAATTCAGAGAGCTCACTTCCTCTCGTCCGTCTGTCACTGCCCAACCCGCACTGTCGGGTTGCACATACTCTTGCCCCTCTGTCTCTTCTGGGC
>JAZNEO010000147.1:0-3741 GCA_045588685.1 Candidatus Avelusimicrobium sp.
CTGCTGTTCCTGCTCACTCACCTGACCGCTGGAAAGCAAATAAATATACCCTTGCAATCCCACTAGCGGTGCACGTAAATCATGCGCCACGGCACGGAACACTTGCTCTTTCATTTCGCTAACTTGATTTTTAAGTTGCAAGGCCTGATAATCTTTTAAATCGGCTGTCATCTTATTAAAGGAAGCAATTAATTCTTGAAATTCCCCCCACCCCACGTCTTCTCGCACCCGGTGGTCCAAATCTCCGCGGCTGACGGCTTGCGCTCCTTGAATAAGTTGCGCGATAGGCTCTCCTAAACTGCGCGAAAATGCCAATGCCCCAAAGTAGGACAACATAGCAATTGTCAACACAAATAAAATCAGCACTAAGTAGGAAAAATATAAACTGCGAAATGCCTCTGACCTAGGTTGCAACACAACGGTATACATGCCCAAACGCGGCTCGGACGAAACCGCCCCCACGAACTTGCCTTCTTTTCCTTTGAGCTTAAAAATTAACGGAGTTTTAGCCTGAAATTGTTGTTGCAACTGCAAGGGTGCTATTTCCGGATTATCCTGATAAGGAGCCGTCAACAATTTCCCCTCTTTGGTAGCCAAATAAATTTGTCCGGTCGGACCGATGCGCATTTGGGCCAACCGGTCTAACAAATCCGGCAGGGTTTGCCTTCCGTACAGCCAATATCCTTTGGGTAACGGATACACAAATTCCAAAGAAGGAGTATTGCCGTCCATGTCGGTTAAACGGGCTTGTAAACGAAAATCTTGGTCGTGGGCCGGAGCTAAATCCGTTGAAGATTGCGGCTTTGTGTTTTCACCGCGGACTAGGTCTGTCAGTTCCTTGCCTTCCGGCGTAAATACTGCCAAAAACAACCATTGCGGGTCTTTTTCCATGGCTTTGGAAAGCACGTGTGTAACGTCCGTTTTTTGCGGTAAAGCCGCCGCCAAGTTAGGCACAAAATCTAAATGTCCGTCAAGTTCTGCTACATAATGGGGCAATTCGGAAGAAACGATTTCCGCCAAATTATAGTGGTTTTCCAAAACGGTAGTTTTCTGCCGGCTCTGGTAATATCCCAATAGTAAAACCATGGGAATAAGCGGCATTAAAACAACCGTAATGAATAGTTTGAATAGTTTGGAAAAAATAGACATACGCTATTTTTATTATAGCAAAACCGTCTAGGGACGTATATCTTTTTTGCAAAACACCCCCGGGAGTACCGGGGGTGTGTTTATTCATTGTTTTCCGTTAAACTCAAAATACATATCACGGTTCTGCAAAGCCAATGCCGGGCTTGACGTCTCCGCATCTGTATGTATTAAGAACCTTTACCTCTATCTTGTCGCTGGTGTTTATCGGGTCTGTATAGGAACCCATCCACGCAAAATAGTAGTATTGCCCTTTTGTACAAGTACAGTCGGAGGGTAAATCCGCTGTTAATGGGATCTGATGATAACCATGTATATTTGCCACACCGCCGTTGACGGCTTCTATACAATTAGTAGGCACTATATTCGCGGTTGAGGCAGTTATACCAAACCAGTTATAATATATAGGCCAAGCGGCTTGTTGGATGGCTTCCCACCACTCAATTTTCTCAGCCATTATCGGATCCCCCACATCAGATGCTATGGCAGGATTGTTAAATATCATATATTTGTAAGTAGTGCCCGCATACTTTAATTAAAGATCACCGTCATCTTCTTCATTCTTTTTGCAGGTACAATTTGTTGTAAGTGTCTCATTAATGTTACACTTCTTAGACACACACTTCGATCCCAACGCACCACTACTCCACGTTCCACAGGTAGGATAAGTCTTTTCACAGCATTTTTCTTGATTAGGATTGTCCTCACAGCTGTCTCCGCCACTTCCCTCTCCGCATACTAAATACACTCCTGCTTGGTTATTAATCGTTAAATTTTTCCAGCTGATCTTATTACCGGTGGCATTACACGTAGGAAACGCTTTAGTTCCTAAATTTAACCCCGTCAACGTGCCTTTTTCCGTCTCCAAGGCCTTCACTTGTCCGGGTAACGTGCCTACCGTAAGGTTCCCTTCAAACACTAAACTGCCGCGGCTGTCATCAGCACCTTCTGGCCCGCTCTTTAATGTGTCGGCCTGAGCATCGTGTCCTTTCAAGGTCAATGCAGCTCCCTGCCCTACCGACATAGAATCAACTTGCAAATCTTTGGCAACATTTAATCTACAATCATTGATTAATCCCATATCGCACGGCCCCGACACCGTCACATCCTGATACGCCATGTACGGAGTCGGAAAATAAGTAACCATAGTGATTTTGCTGTCCGCCGCGTAAGCCGCAGCGCCCAATAAAAACAATCCCACCATCATAATTATTTTTTTCATAATGATTCCTCTCAAAAATCAAGGTATACTACTATTATAAAACCAAAATAAAACAAAATCAAGATTTATTATTTTCTTACAACAAAAAACAGGCCAATCAATATCCTCCGCCAAGCACAGCCGAAGGTTTTGTGTCTCTAAAAAAGAGCCCCTCTCCGAAGAGCAGGGCTCTTATAAAATCTATTTCACAACCAAGACCGAACGTCCGTCTTTCTCTTCGGCATACGGATCAGGCTGTTGTTTGCCGTCTATAACCAGTAGATATTTATAAGTACCCGGAGCGATAGAAAGAGTGGTTTCCCACACACCGTTTTTCTTACTTAAGGCGCGAGGTTTGGCCATCGTAAAGCCGCTCACCACCGCTACGTCCTTAGCTTCCCCAAAGTAACGGAAAGTCACTTGGCGGTATTTACTTTTCGGATTGACTTTAATAGAAACGCTTTCTTTAATATCTGTCGGCTTGGCGGCCGGTTTTTCCACCGGGGCCGGTTCTACTTTAGCAGGCTCCGGTTTCACCGGTTCTACTTTAACAGGTTCTGCCTTGACCGGTTCCGGCTCTGAGGCTTTCGGCTGAGCAGGAGGCACCGTTTCCACCACCGTTGCTTGCGCGACTTCTACCACGTCTGCCGCCGCATCTTCTTCCACCAGCAGTGTTTCCTCTACTACTTTTGGTTCCCCCATAGGATCTTGCGGGGAAAGCAACATAGCAGACAGATTTTTATATAAGAAAAAACCAAATATGCATAAGAGTACTACATCCACAATGATTAAAAACAGCCACAAATCTTTACTGCTGCGTTGGGCCGGAAGTTTTTCTTCTAATTCAGTTATTTCGGTTTGCTCTTGTTTTTCGTCTGCCATAAGTACCCTTTAAAAGAGCGGGCGAAGGGAATCGAACCCTCGTCTAGAGCTTGGGAAGCTCCCATTCTACCATTGAACCACGCCCGCAATAATTAATTTTGCATTACTATTATAGCAATTGTTTCCATTGGCTGTACAAGCTATTTTTTACCAAACTGCGTGAGAATAAAATCTAATGCTGTTTTTTTATCGGTTACTTGTCCATCCACCTGTGCTAGTGCCACCGCTTCCAGGATTTTAGCCACTTCGGGAGAAGGACCTATAGATAAAGCTTTCATTACATCCCGCCCGTCTATTAACTTAGTGGGATGAATTTTTTTAGGAGAATCAAAATATTTTTTCAGCAGATAATTTAATACTTGCAAATGCCGTAGCGTCTTGCCCACGTTTTCAGTCTGTTTAGCTTTTTCCAAACTCATCACCCGGGCAGTACTCTTTGGAAGCATATTTTTTAGTTGAGCGTCCGTTACGTAGCTGGTATAATCGGCCCAACATAAAAACAGCAACGGCAA
>JAZNEO010000148.1:0-1901 GCA_045588685.1 Candidatus Avelusimicrobium sp.
GCTTTTCTGTTTGCCGCGTGGATTGCCTATAAAAAATGGGTATGGGGCAACCCGGTCAGCGGATATGCTTCCTTAATGGTAACGATTTTATTTTTCAGTGGCGTGCAACTGATTACCCTGGGAGTGATTGGCGAGTATTTAAGCCGTATTTTTGTAGAAGTAAAACAGCGGCCGATTTATTTGATTGATGAAACGATTAATTTGACCGAGTAGGACGTATTTTTTTAGCAAGGGCTTGCATTTGGGCGGTTTTGGCCGCCTTTATTTTTTCTAAAAAGGCAGTTTGGGTGTTAATTTGTTGGTTTAACGGGGCGGTTTTATGATGACAAATCACGATCGCCACGGCATCTGCCACATCATCCGGTTCCGGTTTTTTGTCTAAATGCAGGGTTAACTGCACCATGCGTTGTACTTGTTTTTTATCAGCGGTGCCTGTGCCGCATAAAATCATTTTTACCCGTTTGGGCGGATAAAAGGAAATAGTTTTGGCCGCTTGCTCACAAGCCAAAATAATCACGCCGCGCGTCATCACCGTATTAGCCATGGTAACTGCGCGTTTGAGAAAAAAATTCTGTTCCATAGCCACTTGTTGAGGGGCATAGGTGGTCAAAATTTTTTGTAATTGTTCGTAGATGTATGCCAAGCGTTTTGGTAAATCCTGTCCGGCCTCTGTATGGATAAGGCCACAGGCAATGAGTTGTAATTGGTTGCGTTCGGTGCGGTGCACGACGGCCCATCCGGTGCGGTCTAAACCGGGGTCAATACCTAATACAGTAGAAGAAAGAGGGGCCATATGTATTTTGAGGACCGCCCGCTTCCTTGCGGTTGCGGGCGGCGGTTGTAGGAGAATGAATCTATTTGTCTAATTTAGCCATAATATCGTCGGGGATATTATAGTTGGAGTACACGTTTTTCGTATCGTCGTGATCGTCCAGTTCTTCCATCATGTTCAGCAAAGATTCAGCCGTGTGCTCATCGGTAATGTTTACTTCCGTATCGGGCAACATGGTCAGTTCTGCTGATTCCGGCGTAATGCCTTTGGCTTCGATGGCTTTTTTCACTTCATCAAAGGTAGCATCGGGCGCGGTAATGACTTCATAGGCATCCCCTTCGGTGCGCACATCTTCGGCACCGGCTTCCAAGGCCAAATTCATCAAATCATCTTCGCCAATAGCATCTTTGGCAATCACAATCACACCTTTGCTTTTGAACATGTAGGATACGCAACCGGAAGTACCGATAGAACCGCCACGGCTGGTGAAAATTTTACGGATTTCCGCAAAGGTACGATTTTTGTTATCAGTTGTACATTCTACGATGACAGCGGTGGAACCCGGTCCATATCCTTCGTACGTGATTTCTTCGTAAGATACCCCCGGCAATTGACCGGTACCTTTCATAATGGCGCGTTTCATGTTTTCCATCGGCATATTGGCCGCACGCGCATCATCCATCGCTTTTCTCAAGCGAGGATTTTGGTCCGGATTGCCGCCGCTCATTTTGG
Organism: Candidatus Avelusimicrobium sp.; assembly: GCA_045588685.1. GTDB lineage: Bacteria > Elusimicrobiota > Elusimicrobia > Elusimicrobiales > Elusimicrobiaceae > Avelusimicrobium. Next base: position 1,505 of record JAZNEO010000148.1, read on the forward strand.
CAGCAATCGTGATTTCTCTCAAAATTTTGGTAAATACTTTACCTTTTTTTGCATCTACGAGGGCTTTTTTATGTTTAATACCAGCCCAATGTGAATGTCCACCCATGGATGACTCCTTACTGCTAGATTAGATACTTTATTCTAGCAAATTTTATAGAACTCAGCACAGACTAAAAAACTGTCCGGTTGCCGGATTGGTTTTTCAACGCAAAACACTTTCATCTAGGCGCAAACTTGCGAAGTATCTGTAGGAACTGGCGCGGGGCGCCGAGGTATACAAGCAAGTGAGCAACAACGGATGAAAGTGTTTTGATAAGAAAAATTTGCCCCGTGCGGGATTCGAACCCGAACCACCGGTTCCGAAGACCGGTACTCTATCCAGTTGAGCTAACGGGGC
>JAZNEO010000149.1:0-6177 GCA_045588685.1 Candidatus Avelusimicrobium sp.
CATGATATAGAACGGATACGTCGTTACGCAGTTCATCCGGTGATTAGCCCCATTCATCACAAACTCCACGCCTTTAGCAATCGCGCAGAATTTGCCAATGATAAGTTTATCCCCGATAAACGGATAGTGGTGGGTGACGTGTTTTTCAAATTGGTCGGCGTCGTCGCCGTAATAGTAGGTATAGTCGCCGATAATGATATTCGGGTTCTTTACTACATTTTTAATATAGCAAAGGTCGGGGAGCTTCTCGTTCGGGAACACTTTGTTGGGATCCGGTATATTTTTCATACTTTCATTATAAAATATTTACAGAACTACTGTGCCCAAAAAGCGCACATGGCATAATAAAAAGTGGGCATTTTCTCGTATAATTGCTACAATAAGTTTAGGAGAATATGATGGCTAAATTTATCAAATATTACGCACTTGAAATCTATACGGTTATTTCCATCTTGCTGCTTGTGATAGCTGGCATTGTAGGAGGTTTATCCCTTGTTCAAAAATTCGTACTGGTCTATATCTTTTTGTTTATTTTGCACGAATGGGAAGAGATGCAATACCCGGGCGGTTTTGCAGATTTAATTGCCAAGATGCTAGAGGTAAAGATTACACCGGAAATGAAAAGAACCAGCCGTATCCCTACCAGCATTTTGCTACTCGCTTTTACCGTTATTCCTTTGATTTTTCCTCATCATCCGATTACTATTTTGCCTCTCGCATTTCTGGCACTATTTGAGGGAATTGTGCATATACTTGCCATAAAACTTTTCAAATGTCCAACATGCTACTCTCCCGGTTTTGTAACTGCCGAAATGCAGGCCATTGTGAGTATTGTTTTATTCACATACCTGCTTAAACATCATATTTTGGCGGCTACAGACTATCTCATTGGCGCATTTGTTATGTTTGTGTGCTTTGTGATTATGCAGAAAACCATTACCGTGATGATAGGTTATAAATATAGTGAGGTGTTTAAGAATATTAAAAAACAATGGGAAAAATAATCTTTTAGTTTTACCTATCAACTCTTTGCTCCTTACTTAACCGTAGGGGGCTTTTTATTACTTCTACTGTGACCAAAAAGCGCACGCATACTTACAATGTGGTACAATAACTGTAAACTTATGTCGGAAGGAGAGAATTATGGAATTTATGGACGTAGTAAAGAACCGCTACTCTTGTAAGAACTTTGGTGCAACGCAGATTACCAAAGAACAATTGAACGTAATTTTGGAAGCCGGACGGCTCGCTCCTACGGCCAAGAACAACCAAGAACAGCATATCTATGTGATTCAGTCCAAAGAGGGACTTGCCAAAGTGGACGGTTTAACACCTTGCCGCTACGGAGCACCGACCATGTTATTAGTTGCTTTTGACAAAACAAATACTTTTACTTATCCGGGCCAAAAATATGACTCCGGCATTGAGGACGCATCCATTGTGGCAACGCATATGATTTTGGCCGCCAAGAGTGTGGGGGTAGATAGTTGCTGGGTGAATTTCTTTGACCCCGAAAAAGCAAGCGAAGTGTTCCAACTGCCCAAGAACGAAGAAGTGCTGACTTTTATTGCATTAGGTCATGCGGCAGAAAAAGCGGGCCCCTTGCCCAATCACTTTAACCGCAAACCGATTGAACAGACTGTTACTTATCTTTAAAACATTCTGCTATTATAGTAATTGCCCCATACAAAATGTAGGTAAGTTCTAGTTAAGTCCTGTTTGTTACTTTAGATAGCCGCTCCTAGCCATAGGGGCGGCTTTATTCTTCTACTGTGACCAAAAAGCGCACATGACACAATAAAAGCGCAAAAAATCGTATCCTAGTAACCGGAAAAATCACGCGGATATAGTGTCCAAACTGTGCCATATACCAGGTGGCACTTGCCCCTTACACGACCGGATAAAATTTCTAATCATATAGGAGTACAGGAGAAATTATACATATTGACAATTATAGATATATTTAATATACTTATCTTATGGATTATGAACAGACCTCTCAAATCTTTAAGGCATTTTGCGACCCGAACCGCGTACAAATTTTTCATATCTTGCAGAATGGCGAAAAGTGCGCCTGCCACCTGTTAGATATGCTACATATCGGGCAATCCACTCTCTCGCACCATATGAAGATTTTATGCGATAGCGGTCTTGTTTCGGCTCGTAAAGACGGTAAATGGGTACACTATATGATTAACCAAAAGGCCCTGGCAACAGCGGCTAAACTCTTACAAGGGTTTGCAGTAAAAGAAAGCAAGTAATCTATATTTTTTTGCTAATCATATCTACATATTTAGATATATGGATAAAAGGAGAACCGTATGTTACAAGTATTTACAAAACTTGCTGATTGGACAGTAGGACTGATGGGACTAGATACCACTACGCAATTAGGTACATCCGTACATTTCTTTATAGAGGACGTAGTTAAAATCTTTGTGCTTATCTATGTGCTCATTTTCGTTATATCGTTATTCCGTTCCCAGTTATCCGCAGACAAAGTACGCACTTATTTATCCGGCAAAAACCGTTGGTATGGGTATTTATTGGCGGTATTTTTAGGGGTAGTAACTCCGTTTTGTTCCTGTTCCTCCATCCCGTTATTTATCGGGTTTCTAGCCGCAGGTATTCCGTTTGGTATCACAATGGCATTTTTGATTAGTTCGCCGTTGATTAGTGAGATTGCTACCGTAATGCTTGTAGGTATGAAAGGGGCGGGTCCGCTAGTGACTCTTGTCTATGTGCTCGTGGGTACGGTTATTGCGGTAATAGGTGGGTATTTGGTGGATTTACTGCATTTGGAGAAGTATTTGGATTTTGTTCCTGCCGAACCTACTAGAAAAGGTTGTTCGTGCGGTTGTGGATGTGGATGTAAAAGAACTAGAAAGCAAAAAGCAATAGACCTTGTAAAATACGCGCATTACTTTGCGTGGGATACATTAAAGAGCATAGCACTCTATGTATTACTGGGTTTAATTGTAGGGGCCGCTATACACGGCTATGTGCCTGTGGAGTTTTTTGGAAAGTATTTAGGGCCTTCTAATCCATTTGCTGTGCCGCTTGCCGCTGTAATAGGTGCACCCATTTATGCTAACCATGTGGGAGTAGTACCGATAGTACAAGCGTTGCTCTTAAAGGGTGTACCTGTGGGAACTGCGCTTGTTATTTTAATGAGCATTACGGCTATATCCTTACCCGAAATAATGATGTTAAAAAAAGTCCTATCGTGGAAGTTAATCGGGTTATTTTTAGGGTATTTGATAGCCGCGTTTATTGTGGTGGGGTATTTACTTAATTGGATTTTATAGTGTCCAAAAGTATGTAAAAAGGTCACTATAAAAATCGCAAGAATTTTGCAGAACAACAAAGAACGAGCCGTGGTTATAGTGTCCAAACTGTGCCCAGTATATTCATAGTTTTCGAGAATTTTTTTAGTAGTTTTTATACTTCTTCGACGAGAACTAATAATTATAGTATGACAAAAATTTTCGGGAATTTAAGCTGTGCGGATATAGTTTGCAGAAAAATCGTGTATATTTACACTTTTGTCGACGAGAAAAAGAAGAATTTTAGCGTTTACTGTACACCATAAAGGGTCCACCAAGAATATACACTTTTTTGCTTTTTTTGCGTTTTTTGCTTTTGCGAACACCGACGAGGAAGTATAAGAAAAAGCCATCTCTCGTCGGAGAAATGGCTTTTTTAAGGTCTTGCGCCCAACAGGAATCGAACTTGTATCTTCAGCTCCGCAGGCTGACACTCTATCCATTGAGCTATGGGCGCGGAAATCAATTGCAAATTTTTACTACCAAATTATTATAACATTTTTTTTAAGTGGTGCAAAATTATTTTTTAGCTGTTTAAAATTATCCAAGAAAGCAGTCCAATAAAAAAGAGAATATTCAAGACAGCGACATACCAACGCATCCTTTTATAAAAACAAAGAAGAGTCATGTCCAGCACACACCACGCATATAAAAGAAAATCTCCCCCTTCAAAAAATAATAAATTCCCGAATGTTGCCCCATAAGATTTGCCGGAAGATTCTATTTCATTCATAAATGCCGAAAACGAAACGAAAAATAACCAGAAATTCCACCAATAATTGCAGTATTTAAGAAACTTGTTGGCGATATGTTTCCAACTCCATATCATAAATCCAACCGCTATGACTAATAACCAAAACCACAAATGAACTTTTGCCGGGCTGAAATAGTAATTATTATTGAAATCAAAAATACATTGTCCGTAATGAAAACCAGCCTGCCCCATATAACAGAACAGTAAAAAGACACACAGCCAAAAAGTACCTATGGAGAGTATTTTCCATACTATTTTTAGTGCTTTGTTCTGGATGGCTGATAATTTTATTGGCATATTTACTCTATTATTTGAAAATATCGGTTGGTATTTAGCCAACCGATATATAATTTATTTAATATATCATAACTAATTATATATAATTATGTCAATTCTTTTCTTTTTTCTCTTCTACACTAGGTTTTGCATTTTTATTCCATTGTACTTTTTTTGGTGTTTGGGAATAATCTACAGTTAGCGGAATTTCTTTTTGATTTCCCTTTAAGGCTTCTAAAGTATCAAAGAAAGGTTTATCATGATTGACCAAATCAATACACCCTCTACTCCCTGGGGTACTTCCCCCATGAATAGTAATGCCTTTTCGTCCAGTTTCCTGAGCTACTTTTGGATCTAATTTCACATCAATATGTCCTTTCCCCCATGAGTTTTTTCCTCCTGGGAATTCCCCTTTTCCTAAATAACCTTTGATTTTTTGCCATTTGCTAGCATTTTCCCAATAATTAGTACTTGGGATATTTACAGAATGTTTCCCTTCCGGAATGGGGCCATTATTTTTTTCGTATTGACGTTTTTTGCTATAGTCAAAAATATCTTCTGTTCCATCCAACGGGCGGCCGGATACGGCGGGAAAATGATGCTCAATAGTCCGATTGCCTTGTTTCTGAATGAGGGTAAGCTCTGTTCCGTCAAAACGCATAGCAAGAGAGCCTTCATTGGAAGCTTGATTTTTTTCTTTTGTGGATGGATTAGATAAGGTGCTCATTAGATGGGGCCCTGCGTGTAAACCTTGATATAAATCATAGGCTTGCACAGGGGTGCGTTTCCCGTCTTTAATTTGTACGACATCATCTTGCGGATTATAATACTTTTTAGGCATGGTGCCTCCTTAGGAAGTTTTTACTACGTAGTATTTACTGCGAAGAGTTACGACGAAGATTACACGGTTTTTCACCCTGTAATAAACTAAATAGATTAGTATTATAAAATAAATAGATTATAAAAGTCAAGTTTTCTGAGAAAAGAGTAATAAAAAAGGGGGCTCTGTACACCAGCCCCCTCTTCACACATTATAAATTTTTAAAATTATTAGGGTCCATGTAGTATGGGTCACAGGTTTTCCCGCGCGAGGCACAAGAAGGTGCTTTGCCACAATAAGTCCCGCAACAACAAGAAGTTTCATCGTAGGTAGTAACAGAACGCCAACCCCATTCATTAGCAAAATATTGAGTATCTTGCGAATGATTTCCACAGGAATTAGCCGCATTTGCATAACAAATAGAGCCATTTGTAAATTGAGCAAAAGCACATCCACCCCAAGAATATGAGCCTGTTTTATTAGATACACAGATACTACCATTTGTAAAAGTATCATTATGACAAGTTCTTCCTGAAGTACTAACACAGATGCCTCCGTCAATATCTAAACTGTTACATCCTCCGTCGTCATCATCACCAATACACACGCTTCCATCTTCCAGATTTTCTTCACGATTATTTTTGTACCTACATTTCCCTTCCAGTACGCCTAATGCTCCGGCGGCATTACATTTTTCTTCTACAGTGTTATAACATTCTCCGGTAGTAGATCCCCATACACACGTGCCGTCATGATCCAATAAATATTTTGTATAACCGTCTTTACTCCCGGTTTTTGTGCCCATTAATAGTTTTTCACATAAACGTTCTGCCCGGCTGTCATCAGTTTTTGCCTCGCAAAATAAATAACTATTCGGGGCTTTTAAAGACATGGATAGTTTGACATTTGGGAGTGCATTGAGCTGTCCGGTAATGGAGCTTTGATTACTGCTTTTGGTTTCTATACTATACTCGGCATCAGGTAGAATATATTTATTGTTT
>JAZNEO010000150.1:0-3928 GCA_045588685.1 Candidatus Avelusimicrobium sp.
GGCAACCCATTGCGGAAGTACACGCGCACGCCTTTTGTCTTTTCCAACTTAGCGATAGCAGCCGCTTTCATATTTTCTAATTTTTGGCTGGTATAAATTTGACGGGCTTTTAAGGCAGCCGGCGTGGTTAAATCTACAAAGGTGGAATTGGTCTGCTGTTCCAATTTAGCTTCTTCTGTTTCTTGATCAGCCACCCCTTGCATTTTGAGGGCTTGTTCACGCGCTTGTTCTTTTAATAATTCTTGTTCCTTTTGGGTCAAGGCAGCTTGTGCGGCGGCCGCTTCTTGTGCTTGTTGAGCAGCCACAGCAGCGGCATCAGCCTGAGCCGTAGAGGACAATCCGGCTTCTTGCACTTCTTCCTCTATGGGAGCCGTTTCTGCATTTAATTGTTCCTTTAGCACAGCCGGATCCTGAGCAGCCTCCAATCGTTTTGCTTCCCCTTCTTTGAAATTTATATCCACTTCTATCGGATCTTGAATACCGCCAATGCGGCTATGAATTAAATTGACATATTTGTTGGCTTCTTCCACTTCCGCACGGGAACCGTTCACCAACACATCAATGAAAGCATCCATGGCTTCATCATCTTTATTCTGAGCATAGAGCTGTTTCCCTTTTTCCAGTTGTTTGGCCGGGGAAACCGCCGCAAACACAGAGCCGCCAGCTAAAGCAAAAGCCAGCAACGTAACCAAAAATTTTTCTTTTGTTATATTTACTATTTTCATAAGATTTTCATTCACCCTTTCTAGTCAAGCAAATACTCCTTTTACCATTATAGCAATTTCATTTCGTTTGTAAAGCATTTTTCAAAATTTTTTATATATCTTCATTCGTTCCCACAAAAAACGTCTTCGATAGCAACCCCTCATTGCAAGTGTTCTAACCGCCGTAAAGCAATCTGATTTTGCGGGTAATAAAACAGCACATTATTCAGATAACGGCGGGCATCCGGGATATCTTCTGCTTTTTGTAACAGGGAAGCTAAAGCCAGATTAGCCGACAAATTATCCGGGTGTGTGGCCAGTACTTGTTCCAATAATTCTTTTGACTTAATATCATTCCCCGTTAAACTAAAAAACCGTGCCAACAAAATAACGCCATTGTCATCTTGCGGATAGTCCTCTATATATTTTTCCAGTTGTTCCCGCAATTTTTTGAGATTGTTTTTCGAAGTGCCGCGCAGGTTTTGAATTTTGTCATAATATCCCTGCAACTGCGTAGCCTGCTCCAAAACGGCAGGTAATTCTTCTTTTGGGCCATATAATTTTTTCAAACTGTTTAGCAAAGATTTATCTAGTGTGTCCGTATCTAACGCATTTTTATAAATCGTTTTGGCATATTCTTTTTCGCCGCGTTTGAGATAAATAGCCCCCACATCGTGCCATAACTGCGTATCGTACGGAAATAATTTTAATCCCCGTTCTAATATGGTCAAGGTATCATCATCGGCGTAAATAATATCTTCCTGCACTAGCGCGGCCAACATATCGTATCCCATTAAATTAAACGGTGACAAACGCAAAGCTTCCCGCAAATACCGCACCGTTTTAGCGCGGTCCTTTTGTCCGAGTGCCGCCAAAGCCGCCTGAAAATACACCTCGTCATGATATGCCGCCGCAGAGATCGTTTTTTCAAAAGCCTCTAGTGCCTGTGCATATTTTCCTTCTTTCAAAAACAATTGCCCCAGCAGGTAGCCGGCTTCACTATTCGCCCGATACAATCCAAGTGCCGCCGCTAAATCTTGTTGGGCGGCGGGTATATTTTTCACGGCTAAAGATTTTTGACCGCGGAAAGAGACAAACTCACTGCGCAAGACCAAACTCTGCCACCCGACAATTAAAATGGTCCCCGCCAAAACAGCAAAGGCTACCGTTTTGGTTACCGGGTTCGATGAAATCTCTACGTTTTTTTCGGCCCGGCCGACACCGCTCACTTCCGCTCCGACCAGCCACCAAAAAATAAACGCCGGCACAACCGCATGTAAAGAAATATTGAGCATATTATCCACCAGCATCGCCAAGATGCCGCAGAACAAAGCCTGCAATAATTGCTTTTTATCTCCTTCCTTTTTACGGGCCGCAAAATCGTGCACTTCCAAGAACAGTACCATAAACATAAACACAAATAGCCCAAGTCCCACAATGCCGCCTTGAGCTAATTGAAAAAATAATTCGTTATGAGGAGATTGGGTGGTTGTTTTTAATTCACGCAAATTCGGATATAGCAAAAGGGTATGTGGCTGTGTACGGGCAAAAGCCGTCTGAAAATTTCCCAGCCCCGCGCCCATGACTGGACGTTTTAGAAAAATATCTTTGGATACATTCCACATATAAAGCCGTTGGTGCAAAGAAGGAAAAATGTTTTCCCGCGCCACATTTAAAGTAAAAGAGGCAGGGGTCACTTGTGCCACTTCAGATACACGATTTACCACGGCTTCCCGCGTGCTCTGTACAAACACCGGCAAATACGTCACAGCTATCCCCAACACCACCAACCAAAACACGCGTCCTTTCCGTTGCCAAATGAGCGTACGCAACGTGCCGAACATCCACATCATCAGTAGCCCCGCTCCGGCGGCTATCCAACAGGAACGGCACAACCCAAAAGATAAATAAAACAAATACACCAACACCAGAAAACCGTACACGCAAATATCTTTGCGGCTTTCGGTGCGCATGTAATACACCAGTAATGCCGGTAGCAACATCACAACAAAAGAAGATAAAAAGTTGGGATTTCCAAAAGTAGAAAATGCTTTGCTGGCAAACTGTTGCATATCAAACGGCCACAAAATATCCAGTCCAAATCCCTGAAAGACGCCATACATACACGCAAGCGCACACGCGATAAAACTAAGCACCAGTACATTTTCTTGAGTCAGTTTGCGCAAAATACGGCTTCCCAACCAAATGCCCGTGGTCCACAACACCAGTCCATATACGTCAAACATATGCGCCCACAAACCGCTTCCGGCAGGAGTGGATTTCAACCACGGCAGTAGTAACCACATCGCGCCCCAGACAATAAACAACATGATGTAGTTGGTTTTGCTCTCAATTACGCCGCTGAATATAATGTTTTTACTCAGCATATACGCGCCCAAAGCCACCACCAAAAGCAACGTGCCGAAATTTAACAAATTAAAGAATAATGTCTGGCGCATATATTGCGGAGCGGCAGATACTGCTGAGAGCCAACTGACCACGCACGCCAGTACATAAAGCAGGAAAGCCAAATCAAAGAATGTATGCGTAAAATGCAAGACTCCTTCCCGCAGAAAACGCACGGCAGAGATTCCGTACATGGCGGCCAGCAAGACATACAGCAATACGCTTTGAATGGTAAAAGGATTAGTCGTTAAATCCGTAAAAAATAATAAAGGAACCGTCAAAAAACAAGCAGATAATAAAAAGCGCAGTGTTTTAAAATACCATGTTTCAGATGCGGCATTCACTAAAGGCAACATATCTTCCCCCTGCGAGAATTTTCTACACTGTACAGATTTTTGATTGTATATATTGTAGTTTTTTAGGAAAAAAAGAACAAGACGAAAAGAAAGAGATCGCGTATAAAGGCATTACGGGATTACTCTCTCTTTGTTACTCCGAGCCGGGTACAAATTTTCCCATATAATGATATATACCAGAAAACGTAATTACTTGAGTGAAAGAATATAAAACTGCCCCGAGCTAAATGCTTGGGGCAGTTTGTCACACTCTTTAATGATTAATTCTGACAATTTTTCACACAATACCAATTCTCAACCGTGCAGTTTTGATCATTAGTCATGTAGATCACACTTCTATCGTAAGGAGAACAGGTTGCTCCCGCAGTCGGTCGGCTAGAAACACGGTTACTGGCATTATAGTAGTCCTGTGTATATGCACAACTTCCGGTGCCCCCGTTATCGCGAATACTCGTCCATGAA
>JAZNEO010000151.1:0-2105 GCA_045588685.1 Candidatus Avelusimicrobium sp.
CCATGACACTTCGTTTATAATAATTTGTTATACTAGTAGGGTAGTTAAAATTTGAATCTGTTTTTGGAACCGTTGCAGAAACGGAGTACCCGCAAGGGGGCTTATCACGCCAAAAACAGCCTATTTGAGGTACAAAATAGCGGACCTTCGAAACCCGCTGTTTTGTGCCGAATGTTTATTATTTGAAAAAATAATAAACTACGGCTGTTTTATTTGTGGACTGTGATAAGCACGCAAACATAGCAGCCGTTTTTGTTGGGTTTCGTAACAGAAAGGAGAAAATTATGAAACACAACAAACATACTATCTGTCATTCCCGAATGTCTTTATCGGGAATCTCAACCTTATTATTACCACACAACAAGAAAGCGGCCGAGGTCCCCGATTACAACCTTCGGGGACGACAGTATTTAACACGCGCATTCACGCTAATAGAACTATTAGTAGTAGTTCTTATCATTGGCATTTTATCGGCCATTGCCTTGCCGCAATATGAAAAGGCAGTAGAAAAGGCAAGATTGAGTGAAGCATTAACAAATGTAAAAGCTCTTCGAGAAGCGATAGATATTTATATCTTAGAGAATGGATTGCCTCCTAATAATACAACTATTCAAGTATTAGGTGACAAAACAAAAGAAGATGGGAGAGCCAATCTTTTATCAATAGATCTAGAAAACGTTCTAATTTGTGATCAAGATGAAGGAGAGTATTGTAGGAGTAAAGATTTTGTATATGATGCTTATATAAATGCTTCAGGTGGATATATTTGGTTAAGCCGTGTTAAAAATGGTAATCATAATACAAATCGAGAAGAATATAATTTAGAGTTCTATGTAGGAGATGATGGCACCCCTTGGGGTACTAAATACTGTTGGATTCAAGAACCCGAATGGACCTCTTTTTGCAAAAGTTTAGAATCCTTAGGATTTATAGCAGAGTAATAAACAGCCGATATAGAAATGTCTTGAAAAAGTCCGTTTAGCAGGGTTGTCTGTTTTGTATGTTTGAGTAAAGCGAGTTTACAAAACAGCCGCTAAACGGACTTTTGATATTTCTTAATCGGCTAGCCTTTTTGCTTACTTTTTGGGCAATGCCAAAAAGAAAGAGCTATTTCTCAATTAAGCTTTTGGCGGTCATGTCGGCCGGTTTCTGTAGGCCCATTACCTGCAAAACTGTAACGGCGATATCACCCAAATTACCGGTAGCGGCCATTTTGGCATGCGATTGGTCCGGATTGATGTAGACGAAATCTACCAAATTGGTAGTGTGCGCGGTTTTGGGCATATTGATTTTCTCATCCCACATTTCTTCGGCATTTCCGTGGTCGGCGGTGATCATAACGGCATAATTTTTGGACAATGCTTTTTCCGTCACTTGCCCCACACATTCGTCCACTACGCCAATGGCTTTGACTACAGAGTCAAAATTCCCCGTATGTCCCACCATATCCCCGTTGGCAAAGTTAATCACAATTAAATCGTATTTATCCGTATCTAATTGTTTCACCGCTTCTTCTGCCACACGGTAGGCTTCCATTTCCGGATGTTCCGCAAAGGTGGCCGGGTCAAAACGTCCTTTAATTTCAATGCGGTCCTCTCCGGGATATGGTTGGATTTGTTTGCCGTTAAAGAAAGAGGTAACGTGTTTGAATTTTTGCGTTTCGGCTAAACGTAATTGTTTCAGTCCGGCATCCGAAATCACTTGCCCGAGCAAATGGTCCATGCCGCCGCCGTCTGTCATAGAAGGCAAGGCATTGTACGGGAAAGAATCATAATACTTGGTCAATCCGCAATACACACACGGCACGCGGTTAATGTGGCCGGAATAAGCCTCATCAATAAAGGCTTTTGTCAATTGGATAGCGCGGTCTTGGCGGAAGTTAAAGAAAATCACGCTGTCACCTTCGGCCATACCCTTATAATCGCCCAATACTGTCGGCGGTATATATTCATCTACCATCGGACCGCCGTCCGGCGTTTTCAAGGTTTCATAATCGGTTTTAACCGCTTCTTCGGCCGTCGCGGCATGTGCACCCTGCGCATGTACAATCAAATTATAGGCTTGGTCTGTCAGCGCCCAGTTTTCACTGCGGTCCATGGCATAGT
>JAZNEO010000152.1:0-6472 GCA_045588685.1 Candidatus Avelusimicrobium sp.
TCCAATGGAACTAGATCTTGTCTGTTGAAACATAAATATCCCCCGACTCAAGCCGGGGGATATTTATGAAATGCTTATTTCAATAGTTTGTCAATTTCTGCTTTATATTCATCGGCCAGTTTGTCGGAATAACCACTCCATACTTTGACTAATTTGTGGTTTTTGTCAAACAACACGATGTGGGGGAATCCTTCCGCGTGCAGGTTATGAGCGGCTTCTTCACCTTGGTACAAAATTTTAGATTTGATATTATGTTCCTTTTGTACTTTTTTGACGGTATCCAGATCGTCGTCAATAAACACACCGACCACTTCTACTTGGTCCCCAAAGGCGGCGGTAGTAGCATCTAATGCCGATAAAGAACGTTTACACCACGGACACCACGTAGCCATTACAGCCACTAATACCGGTTTTCCTTGATAATCTTCGGCCTCCCAAACTACTTCTTCCTCGGCAGCTACCGGTAAGGATAATTCCAAAGTAGGAGCTTTGGGAATGTCCGGCACTTGCACGCAGGCTCCCAGTAAGAGGGTGCCTAATAATAAGCCACATAACGTTTTAATTTTCATTGAGTTTTCTCCTTGTTAAGATATGTACATTGTACCTAAAAATGTATTCCTTGTGTACATAATTCTTAGGCTATTAAAAAGTATAATATAAACTATGAAACAAAATAATACTCAAAAAAAGACTTCTTCTTGGAAGTATTCCTTGTGGTTTGCTTTGGCCATTGTACTGGGAATTGTCAATGGCTTGTTCCCGACGCAAGTGGGGTTGGTAACGGCACAATTTTTATCGGATGTATTTGTCCGTTTGTTTAAATTTATCAGTGTGCCGATTATTGGGGTGACTATTTGTCTAACTATTGCCAGCTTGGGCAGTAGCGGTACGCAGAAATCTCTCTGGAAACGCACCCTAGGATATACGTTAGGCACCACGCTTGTAGCGGCCGGCGTGGGAGCGGCCTTGTATTATTTCTTCCCACCGGATAATGTGTCTGCCGTTTCGGCCACATTGTCTACCGGGTTGGAGGCAACCAGCGGATATTTGGATTATTTTGTAAAAGTAATACCCGATAATGCGCTGGCACCTTTTGTACAAGGTAATGTGCTTAGCGTGTTGCTCGTGGCGGTGGTGGTAGGGATTTCCATTCGGTATATTGCAGACAAAACGGCTCAACAAACTATTCTTCAGTTTTTAAGTGCGGTGCAATCGATTCTGTTTTTCATTGTCAAAGGAATTATCGCACTGCTACCCTTAGGTATTTTTGGATTTGCATCTATTTGCACGCGGGATTTTGCGGGGGGAATTGCCTTAAATGGACTGGGTAAGTATTTCTTAATTGTAATATCTTCTAATTTAATTCAAGGACTGATTATACTACCGTTACTGCTGACTGTAAGGCGGATTAATCCATTCAAAACGATGCGCAATATGTATCAGGCTTTGATGGTGGCATTCTTTTCCAAGTCGTCAGCCGGTACATTGCCGGTTACTATGGACTGCGCCGAAAAACAAAATAATATTCATCCCAAAGTGGCCCGTTTTGTGCTGCCTATTTGTACGACAATTAATATGAATGGCTGTGCTTCTTTTATTTTGATTACGGTAGTATATTTAATGCAAAATAACGGAGCAATAATCACGCTGCCTACCTTGCTGGTATGGGTGGTAATTGCGTCGGTGGCGGCGATTGGGAACGCGGGCGTGCCGATGGGTTGTTACTTCCTTTCGGCCAGCTTACTTTCTTCGATGAATGTTCCTATTCAATTGTTAGGAATTATTTTACCGTTTTATACGGTGCTCGATATGGTGGAAACGTCTCTAAATGTATGGTCTGATTCGTGTGTGGCGACGCTAGTAAACCAAGATGTGCAAGCCGCACTGGAGCAAGAAGAGTAGAACATCGCGTGATTTGAACGGCACAAAAAACTCCCCACCTAAGTGGGGAGTTTCTACAGTAGATTTTAACGTCCGGTCACGATATGCCAAATAGCTGTTTTGGACACTAATTGTTTGTGAGCGGCTTTTTCTTGCAGTTGCTGCAAGGAAATGCCCGGATTTTCCTTGTACAATTGTTTGAGCAATGCCCGGATTTCCGGTCCGACGTGATATCGACGCGCCAACGGATGTGTATCGGAAGGCTTGGCGGATGTGATTCGTGACTTCCAGTTAGACAACGTGGAACGTGAGATGGAATACTTTTCAGAAAGAGCTTTCCACCCGTGCTTTTGGTAGAATTTCCAAATAGCTTCTTTTTCTTTGACTGTTCTAATGTTATATTTTGCCATGTAGTTATTATGCCATTTTTTTAAAATAGATGTCAAGTAGATTTTTACGAAAAAAATAATTAGATGAACAAAGTAACGGCGGAAAAGGAGGATATCCTTTCGTGCGGTTTGGCTTTGTTAATG
Organism: Candidatus Avelusimicrobium sp.; assembly: GCA_045588685.1. GTDB lineage: Bacteria > Elusimicrobiota > Elusimicrobia > Elusimicrobiales > Elusimicrobiaceae > Avelusimicrobium. The sequence goes on from JAZNEO010000152.1 coordinate 2,415, forward strand.
GGACAAGTGCGTATTTTGTATGACCTGCCTAACGCGTAATAAGTGGGGAGCTGCCACAGACAACTCTTCAATCCCCATTTTCAAAAAGGTTTCCGTTAAGGAAGCATCGGCGGCTAATTCTCCGCAAACGCCCACCCATTTTCCTGCCGCATGTGCGTTTTTGGCGGTATATTCAATTAGTTTTAATACAGCCGGATGATGTGTGTCTGTAAAAGCAAGTAAGTTTGGATTTTGTCTATCCAATGCACAGGTATATTGAATCAAATCATTGGTGCCTATACTGAAAAAATCTACCAGCGGAGCCAGTTGCTCGCTGATCAGCGCAGCGGCAGGCGTTTCAATCATGATACCGACGGGAATGGTCTTACAAAAAGAGATAGATTCTTGTTGTAATTGGGTTTTTACTTCTTCCAAAATCGCAAGCGTTTTTTTCACTTCAGAGAGGGAAGTAATCATGGGGAACATAATGGCCGCGTTTCCAAACGCAGAAGCCCGCAGTAGCGCCCGCAATTGGGTTTTTAATAAGTCGGTGCGCGTTAAACACAAGCGAATGGCCCGCAGGCCCAACGCCGGATTTTCCTCGGCCGGGAGTTGGAAATAGGGGGCAGTTTTATCAGCTCCTATATCCAGCGTGCGAAAGATAATTTGTTTGCCGTTCATGAGTTGCACGGCCTGGCGGTATACGTTAAATAATTCCTCTTCTGTTGGATAAGTGGAGGATTGCAAATAAAAAAGTTCCGTGCGGAAAAGACCTACTCCGCGCGCATCGGCTTGCAAAGCTGTCTGCAGTTCGCCAAGACTGCTGACATTGGCGTATAACCGCACCGAAGTTCCGTCTTGGGTTTGGTCGGGAGTTCCTTTTAATTTTTCCAAGGCTTGTTCTATGTTTTGTTGCTGTGCCAGTAGTTGACGGGCGTGTTGTAAAGTTTCTTCATCGGGAGAAAGGATCAAGACTCCGTGCTCTCCGTCCAAAATAGCCGTTTGACCGTTTGTGGCGTGCCGTAGCATCTCTTCCCCGACTCCCACCACGGCGGCCAGTCCTTGGGTACGCGCTAAAATAGAGGCATGAGAATTAGCCGTTCCTTGGGCGGTCGCAAAGCCTAATAATAAATCCGGCGGAACCGATAAAAGTTGGCTGGGGACCAAATCTTTGGCCAGTAGGATGGAGGGTTCTTGTAAAGTGATATGTTGAGAAACGTGACATAAAATGCGCAGCAGACGTTGGGAAATATCTTGTACATCGGCGGCACGGGCTTTCATATACTCATCATCCATGTCCGCAAACACACGGGCAAAACGCTGTCCTGTTTTTTCCACGGCTTGTGCGGCGTTGTTCTTTTCTTGTGCAATTAACGTGTGAACACTTTCAATATAGTCCGCATCTTCGAGCATCATCTGATGAATATCAAAAATCGCCGCGCTTTCTTCTCCTGTCTGCACGAGAGCCTGCTGATATAACTCTTTTAACTGCATTTTGGCTTGTTGACGGGCCTGTTCAAAATGAGTAATTTCCGCTTCGGTATCGGTTATCTTATGTGTAGGAACATGGCATTGCTCGTCCGGCACACAATAGATCGGACCTATTACTATTTTGGGGAACACGCCCGTGGCTTGCCATTTTTTCATGTGATTATAAATGTTCCTTAAAGCAATTTTCTAAAGCAGCGGCCGCTTGTTCTTCATCCGGCCCTTCCACCTGTACGGTTAAATGGTCGCCTTGTTTGGCTCCCAGCGCCATGACAGAAAAAATGCGTTTTAAATCGCCTGTTTTATCTCCTTTAAGGATGCGGACGGTACTTTGAAAAGTCATGGCTTGTTTTACTAATATGCCAGCCGGTCTGGCGTGAATTCCGGCGGGATCTTGAATGACAAATGAGAATTCTTTCATAAAAACTCCTTTTACGAATTTGTTGAAATCGGTTTTTTAAGTAGAGCCAGTAAGGCCATTCCTACTACGGATCCCAAGGATATAGCGGTCATAAATCCACCGGCGTGTGTGATGATTCCTATCACAAAAAGCCCACCGTGCGGTGCCGGAAGACCACATCCAAAATACATACTCAGTGCCCCGGCTACCGCCGCTCCCACCGCACAAGCAGGGATGACCCGTAACGGGTCGGCTGCGGCAAACGGAATGGCTCCTTCCGTGATAAAAGAAAATCCCATAATAAAATTTCCCACCGTGGTTTGACGTTCCTGCGGGGTGTAGCGGTTTCTAAAAAATAAGGTGCTTAAGGCAATAGCTAGTGGCGGTACCATACCGCCCGCCATGACGGCGGCCATAATGTCATACTGAGCACTAGCCAGTGCCGCTGTACCAAACACGTAAGCGGTTTTGTTAATAGGGCCCCCGAAATCAATGGACATCATGCCGCCCAATATAAATCCCAATAACACTTTGCTTCCGGTAGAAAGACCGGCTAGAAAATGTGTAATCGTGGTGTTTAACCAAGCCATAGGCGGATTTACCACAAAGACCATGACCGCCCCTATTGCTAAAATACCTAATACCGGATAAATGAGAATGGGTTTGATTCCTTCCAAAGAGGCCGGCAATTTGGCGCTTACTTTTTTTAACGCCAAGATAATATATCCGGCAATAAATCCGGCGGCTAAAGCCCCCAAAAAACCAGAGGGCTGCCATAATTCTTGCGGCAAGGAAAGGGAAAATCCTGTTTTGGCTAGCAGACCGCCTACCATGCCGGGCATCAGAGCCGGACGGTCCGCAATTGCGGCGGCAATAAATCCAGCCAAAATGGGGAACATTATCCCAAAGGCCAGTCCGCCCACTTGATTGAGAAAAGAGGCCAAAGGCGTGCCCGTGCCAAACTGAGCTGTACCTGCGTGTGCACCATCTAATAAAAAGGAAAGTGCCACTAAAATGCCGCCACCAATCACAAAAGGCAACATATGAGACACGCCATTCATCAAGTACTTATAAATTTTTCGCCAAACAGAATCTTGTGTCATATTATCCGTTGTAACGGGAACAGAGGTTGAGTGAAAAACGGGTAGTTGTCCTTGCAAGGCCTGCTCTAATAATTCGGCGGGCCTGTGAATGCCGTCAGACACTTTGGTAAATAATACTTTTTTCCCGTTAAAACGGTTTATTTCCACGGCTTTGTCTGCCGCTACAATAATGGCCTTAGCCGCCGCAATTTCCTGCGCTGAGAGCGGATTTTTAATTCCGCTGGAGCCATTTGTTTCCACTTTGAGCGAAATACCGGCTTTTTGAGCAGCCTTTTCCAAGGCTTCTGCCGCCATAAATGTGTGAGCAATTCCGGTCGGGCAAGCGGTAACGGCTAACAAGTCGTACATGCGGGGAGAAGATTCCGATTGATTTTCTTCCGGAAAAGCTTCTTTTTCTGCATGGTCAATTTCTTGTAAGAATTCCGCAGCGTTTTGCGCCTGTAATAAGTGTGTGCGAAACGTCTCATTCATAAGCAGGGTGGAGAGGCGGCTTAATAAATCAATATGTGTGTTATCGGCATTCTCCGGCGCGGCAATTAAAAACAACAATTTTACCGGAGCTCCGTCCAATGCTTCAAACTCTACTCCATCCGGTACTGTCATAGCCGCTAAACCTGCTTTGCGTATGGCCGCTGTTTTGGCGTGCGGGATAGCAATCCCTTCTCCTACGCCGGTACTGCTTTCTTGTTCGCGTGCTAAAACTGCCTGGCGGTATCCTGCCAAATCGGCCACATTTCCCTGAGCATTCATTAATTGGGTAATTTGGTGTAAAACATCTGCTTTATCATTTGCTTTGGCACCTAAACAGATTCCGGCCGGGGTAATTAAATCGGTAATTTTCATACAAACTCCTTATATTGGGGCGGAATAAACGTTAAAATATCTTTTTGTTCCGGCAACCATTCTTGTTGTACACAAGCACCTCCGGCGGCCAGTGCCCATTGTAAAGCGGTGGCATAATCAGAGGAGAGTAACCAACCTGCTAAAAAGCCAGCCACCATACTGTCTCCGGCGCCGACTGAGTTGACAACAGGGGCAGTCAGTTTAACTGCCGGGGCTTTGTGAGTGTTTCCGTCGGCAGTGACTAG
>JAZNEO010000153.1:0-1876 GCA_045588685.1 Candidatus Avelusimicrobium sp.
CGATTTAATTTATTCAAAAACGCGCTTTCTCCCCCAAACGGGCTCCCCCAAATGATTCGATGATTTTAATTTGGCCAACGTGTATTTTGACGGGGCGGAGGTGCTGGAGGGAGGGGTGGGGCGGGCGGGGTGGGTGGCCGCAAAATAGGTGCCAACATTTGTTTGTTCAAAAAAGAACTTTTCCCAAAGACGCGTTTCCGAATTGTTTTATATTTTAAACATTTAAAAACGTTTTGTTGGAGCTCCACTGCACCGCCCAGGAATTGTTCTGTTGAATTATTTCAATAATCTTTAAAAACAATCATGCCAAGGCGCTGCTTGGGAAACGCGGATTTGTTTAAAAACGTTTTATTGGAGCTCCGAACGACTGCTCGGAAAGCGCGGACCGCGAGTGCGTCCGGCCGCACTCCTTTGCCCTGAAAGCACGAGGGGGAAAAACCAATGGTTGTTTCCCCCTCGTGGCTCCCCTTTTTCCTTGCGCAACCGTCGGTCCTCGCTCCCATCTAAAGATGGGGCCGGCTGCGGGCCGACGGACAAAGGCCCGCCCTAAGCGCCTCAATGGCCCTGTTTTATTTGCCCGATTTAATTTTGAATGCCTCGATGGGCCAGATTCGGCGCTTGGGCGGCAGAAAGGCGCGACAAAAAAATACATTCTGCCAAACAAGCAGATTTGATTTGCTTAAAAACAGCAGCAAAGATCAGGATTTGTTAAACCTATCAGCCTTACCTGTTCACGAACAAGAACAATAGTATATTGACAAACGAAAAAACGAAAACAGCTGCTCATACGATAATTTGATAGAATTTTCGCCATCATATTTTTCTTTAATTTCATACACGCCGTCGCACTCCTGATCAACCAAAACGGTGGTTATTTCCTTGCCTTGAAACCCTGTTGTTTCGCGCAATATCTTTTTCTCAAAGCACCCGTCGTAATCTTGATCTTCCAATACAACGCCTATCCCGTTTCGCCAACGCTCGCCAAAGTGATAATCGAATTCTTTGTCTGGAATCCGAAACAACCAGACATTATTTTTTCTGATGACGATTTTATCCCATCGACCGTCTCCATTCTTATCATCATACGATTCTTCTTTGGTTAAATTTCTAATATTTCGATGTCTGAGAACTCCTGTCGACGAACGCAGTTCATGGCCATAAACAAATCCTCTGTAACGACATATTTTGGTTTCTTTCATGCTGGCCAACGCTGCAGAGAGAGAACGTGATGGGCCGCACTGGGTTGGATTTGCATGAAAATAAATCGTCAAGCATGTCGCCAAAATGAGAAAAATTCTCTGCGCGCCAACATATAAGAGACTGATCAGATAAATATAAATCAAATGACCAATCATTGCACTTCTCCACACTCATTATACTTTACCAACAGCGATCACAACGAACTCGACAAAAACCACATCTCTGCCGAGTTCATCTTAGAGACATCCTCTAGCGCTCTCTTGTGCACATCGGTAGCGGATCATGGCAAGTATTTTCAGTCAAATACGAAGTTTCGCAAGGAAAATCATTGGCGCTGTCACAGTCTGCCGGACACTGGGCGCAGCAGAGAAAATCTTCCTTTTCAACGGTTCGAGCTTCGCCTCCTAAAATTTCCTCGTCACAGGAGTGTCGATAAAGCGTTTTGCATTTTTCACATTGTCCATAAATGCAGCCAAGCCCCGCGTGACAAACACCTAAGCTGCCTTCACAATCTTCTTCTTTGATTTCTTCCAATATAACCACAGGCCAATTTTTCATCAAATGTTCCCGCGCAGCGCAGGCAATCAGCGTGTGGATCGCCTGTCGCGCCAAGCAAATTTTGCGCACAGCCGCCACAATAGCGACCGCAGGAATAGATATCGTCTATCCCATACTT
>JAZNEO010000154.1:0-11509 GCA_045588685.1 Candidatus Avelusimicrobium sp.
GGTATTACCCTCCTATTTGAATGCTCTGACCGGCAAAGGGGTGCATGTGGTAACCGTTAACGATTACTTGGCCCGCCGTGACCGCCAGTGGATGGGTCCGATACATGAATTTTTAGGATTAACGGTGGGATATATTAACCATGATATGGGAAATACAGAGCGCCGCGAAATGTATGCCAAAGATATCACCTATGTAACCAATAATGAACTGGGATTTGATTATTTGCGTGATAATATGGTCATTACTCGCCAAGACCGGGTCTTGCGTCCGCTTAATTATTGTATTGTAGACGAGGTGGACTCCATTTTAATTGATGAAGCCCGTACTCCGCTGATTATTTCCGGCCCGTCGGACCAAAGTACAGACAAATATTATATTGTCAATCGGCTCGTTCCGTCCTTAAAAGTACGTTTAATTACCGAAAATGATGAGGTGAAAGCCAAATATGAGCATATTGATTTGGCGGCTGGCTATGACGCCATTGTAGATGAAAAAAATCACACCGCTACACTTACCGAAACGGGTATTGCCAAGGCGGAAAATTTCTTACATGTGCCAAATTTATATGATGATGTACAATCCGAATGGGTGCATCACATTAACCAAGCTTTGCGTGCGCATCACTTGTATGAACGGGATGTGGACTACGTAGTTAAAGACGGCGAAGTTGTCATTGTAGATGAATTTACCGGACGTTTAATGCCGGGACGCCGTTGGAGTGATGGCCTGCATCAGGCGGTAGAAGCTAAAGAAGGCCTATCCATTAAGGAAGAAAACCAGACATTAGCTACCATCACGTTCCAGAATTTCTTCAAGCTTTATAAAAAACTGTCCGGTATGACCGGTACAGCTATGACCGAGGCCAATGAGTTCTGGCAAATTTATAAATTAGATGTAGTGGAAATTCGCCCTAATCGTCCTTCTAAGCGCAAAGACTATCCGGATTTGGTGTTTTTGACGGAGAAAGATAAATTCCGTGCAATTGTGGAAGAAATCGAAATGCTTTGGAAACAAGGTGCTCCGGTGCTAGTAGGTACGCGCTCTATTGAGAAATCCGAAAAACTGGGAAATATGCTTCGCGCCAAGGGTATTCCGCATAAAGTGTTAAACGCCAAATATCACGAAATGGAAGCCCAAATCATCAGCCAAGCCGGCCGCAAAGGAGCGGTAACTATTGCTACCAACATGGCAGGCCGCGGTACGGATATCGTGCTAGGTGGCAATCCGGCTGACCCGAAAGAACAGGAATATGTGTTGGAACAGGGCGGTTTACACGTGATTGGCACCGAACGCCATGAAAGCCGCCGCATTGATAATCAGTTGCGCGGTCGTTGTGCTCGCCAAGGAGATCCCGGTAATTCCCGCTTTTATATTTCGCTGGAAGATGAACTGATGCGTCTGTTTGCCAATACAGCCAAAATTAGTGCCATTTTGGGAAAGATGGGCATGAAGGAAGGAGAGGCCATCGAGTCGCGTATGCTCAGCCGTCAGATTGAAGGCGCACAGCGTATGGTAGAAGGTCATAACTTTGATATTCGTAAGCATTTGTTAGATTACGATAAGGTAATGAACCAACAACGTACGGCAGTGTATGGCTTGCGCAATGCCATTTTGGACGGTGAAGATATGACAGACACCGTACTGAAAATGATAGATGAAGTGGTGGAAGAAATTGTAGAAACCCACTTCGTTCCTCGCCATCCGGAAAAATGTAACTTTGAAACGCTCAACATTACTTTGCGTTCTTTGTTCCCTTATGCTTTTGAATACAATGCGGAGAATACCAAAGATAAACATACCGAACAATTGGTGAGCGAAATTTTGGAAATCGTGGAAAAACTATATCACGAACGTTCGGATTTCTTCATGCAGCAAGGTGTCAATTTCGCCGAGTTAGAACGGATGTTGCTGTTGCAAATTATTGACAATGCATGGAAACAAAATTTGTATGAGTTAGATCAGTTGCAAAATAGCGTGAGCTTGCGCGGATATGCCCAAAAAGATCCGTTGATCGAGTATCAAAAAGAAGCGTTTAAGTTGTATAGCGCGATGATGAATAAAGTGCGCGATCTGATGGTGGGGTATATTTTCCGCTTGCAATTACCTCCGGTGCGCCCGGCAGTATCTGCTAAAAAACAGGCAGTCTCGGGCAGTAAGACCGACGGAAAATCCGGCGAGGAAAATCCGCCCGTTAGCCACAAGATCGGGCGCAATGACCCCTGTCCATGCGGCAGTGGTAAAAAATATAAAAAATGTTGCGGAGCGAAACAATGATTTCAAAAATTCACACCATTCTTTTGCTGGTAGCCAGCGGGGTAGTTTTGTTGTTGGCTTTTATCTTTTTTATGCATCCCGATCCAATAGAAGCGCAAGCTCCTTTGCTTACCAAACAGATGTTGGAAGAGTATCAAGCTCAACAACAACAAACAGCCCAAAAACGCCAAAGTGAAGCGGCTGCTCGTAAGCGGGCGGAACTGGAAGCAAAACTGGAGAGCTGTGAAACCAGTGAAGAATGTATTATCGTTGATAAAGATCCGTGCGGTTGTCTAAAAGGCCCGGAATTTGTGACCGCGATCAATTCTAATTTTTCGTTGGAATATTCTCGGCTAATGGAAAAACGTTTTTCCGTTGCAACAGCTTGTCCTTCTGTCGGATCTACCGAAAAAGAATGCTCTGCTTCTGCTCGTGCGGTTTGTCAGGAAAAACATTGCAAGATTATTTATTAGTCAACTATTATGAGTTTGTTTCACCGCCCTTTTTTGAAAGATATTTCTACCGATCAGGCCAATGAGAAGCCATCTGGTTGGAATCGTTTTTTGATAGAAATAGGGTGGTTTTGTTTTGTCTTATTGTGTGCTTTACTGACTGCTGTCTTATTTAAATTATCGTACCCGAAACCTTCTTACAGTTTGCTGGCTTGGTTGGCATTAGCTCCTTTCACGGTGGCGCTGGTGCGCTGTCAACGCTTATCGAGTTCTTTTTGGTACTCATGGCTTACCGGTATACTCGTGTATAGCGGCTTGTACTATTGGATTTTTATCACTTGTTGGCAAGGCGGCGGGCTGAGTGTTGCTCTCTCTACGGCGGCATGGCTGGGATTAAGTGCGCTAATGGCATTGCAGTTTGCATTTTTTGGCGCCAGCTGTTTCTACTTAAAAAGATTACATGGCTTGTTTCCGCTGTTGGCAGCCATGGGATGGGTGGCTTTGGAGTGGGGACACGAGGTATTGGCTTCTTATGTGTTAGGTTTCCCGTGGTTTACTTTAGCTTATTCACAGTGGAATTTGCCGCAAGTAATACAAATTGCTTCTTGGACTGGTGTGGCCGGGGTGAGTTTTGTAGTCGCTTTTGCGGGGCTTAGCATCGGCTATGCTTTTGCGACTCCTTCCTTGCGCAAGGGATTGTTTCATTTACTTTTATCTTTGTTAACGTTTTTGGTGACATACGGATACGGCCATTGGTATTTTAAACATGATACGTCCCGTACGCTACTACGTTTGCAGGCCGCTATCGTACAGCCTAATATTGACCAATACAAAAAGTGGAGTCCGGAATTTGAAGAAGAAATCCATGATACGCTTTCCGAGTTAAATACCCGCGCAGCGGCTACAGAGCCCATGTTGGTGCTTTGGCCGGAAAGCGTTACGCCCGGTCCTATACAAGAAGAACCCTATCTAGATTGGTTGAAACAAGGCCTTGAAAAGCACAATGCGTGGCAATTAGTCGGCTCTAACCGAGAAGAAGGAAATAAACAATATGTGAGTGCTGTTTTGTTCTCACCAAACGGAGAAATAACTGCTGTTTATGACAAGACGCACTTGGTTCCGTTTGGAGAATTTATTCCTTTTGAAAAATGGGTGCGTGAGATTTTTCCGCAAGTACAAGTGTTAGGGGAACTGGGGGGCTTTAGTGCCGGAAAATGGGAGCAACCTCTGCTGGCAATGGATCAAATTGCATTTGGGAGTACGATTTGTTATGAATCTGTTTTTGGCCGTTTATGGAGAAGTCAAGCCCGCGCCGGAGCCCGCTTTTTTGTCAATTTAACAAATGATGCTTGGTTTTTCGATACGGATGCACCGTATCAGCATTTAGCCGCCTCTGTATTGCGAGCGGTGGAGTTGCGCCGGCCGGTGTTGCGGGCAGCCAATACAGGTATTTCGGCGGTAATTTCTTCCCGCGGGGAAATACTTTCCCAAGCTCCGCTCAACACACAGGCAGTCTTAACGGCTGAAGTACCGTTGCCGCTGGGTCAAGATTTTAGTTTTTACGTGCGTTGGGGAGAATGGCTGGCTTGGCTTTGTGCGGCGTTTTATTTAACGATTTTAATCTCCGTCATGGCTTTTGTGTACGAGTAATTTATGAATATAGAATTTAAGGATATTGAAAATCTATTGTCAGATTTAGAAGGCCGTATCCAGAAAATTGCCAGCATGGAAAATATTCCTGCCAAAGAGCAAGAACTAGCCGCACAAGAAAAAGTGGCGGCGGATCCTTCTTTCTGGAACGACCAGAATCAGGCCAAAACGGTTACTCAAAAAATAGATAGTTTGAAAACTGCTTTAGACACCTACGTTTCTCTTAAAAAACAATGGGAAGATGCCCAGACTTTATATGAGTTAGCACGGGAAATGCAAGCAGAAAGCGAACTGCCTGCCTTACAAGAGTCGTTGACAGAGCTGACTAAGCAAGTGGAGAAAAAAGAATTCGAAATTACACTTTCCGACCCGCATGATAAACTGCGTGCTATTTTAACCATCCATGCAGGTGCAGGCGGTACAGAATCGTGCGATTGGGCGCAGATGTTACTACGGATGTATACTCGTTGGGCCGAACAGCATGGTATGAAAGTATCTGTTTTGGATACTTTACCGGGGGAAGAAGCCGGCATTAAAAATGCTTCTCTGATGATTGAAGGGGCCTATGCGTATGGATATCTGAAAGGAGAGAACGGTGTGCACCGGTTGGTGCGGGTTTCTCCGTTTGATGCTAATGCCCGCAGACATACTTCTTTTGCTTCGGTGGATGTACTGCCGGATATTGATGAAGAAATCAATATTGAAATTCCGGAAAGTGATATTGAGCTAGAAACCTCCCGTGCCGGCGGTCATGGCGGCCAGAACGTGAATAAGGTAGAAAGTGCGGTGCGCTTATTGCACAAACCAACGGGCATTGTCGTTTCCTGTCGTATTGAACGCAGCCAATTACAAAACCGCCAAACAGCTATGAAAATGCTCAAAGCCCGTTTGTATGAAATGGAGCTGGATAAAAAACGTGCCGAGGCAGAAAAACGTTATGGCCAAAAGGGAGAAATTGCGTGGGGACATCAAATCCGCTCCTATGTATTTATGCCCTATCAGTTGGTAAAAGATTTGCGCAGTAACTATGAAAGCTCTCAAATTACTGCCGTGATGGATGGGGATTTAGACCCGTTTATCTTTGCTTATCTGCGTCATGAAGCAGAACGAAAAGCATGACTGAAATAACTGCCGGCGGTCTTTATTTACACATTCCTTTTTGTCGTCAAAAATGTCAGTATTGTGACTTTGCTTCCTTTGCCGGAATGCAAGAACATATAGATGCCTATTTAAGTGCCTTGGCTTTGGAAGCACAATCTTACAAAAAATATCGTTTTGACACCTTATACGTGGGAGGAGGTACTCCCAGTTTGCTTTCCGTGGAACAATTGGAAAAATTGTGCGGGGTGGTGACTGGCAATTTCGGTCCGATTTCTTCTTTTTCCGAAAGTACTTTAGAAGCTAATCCCGAAAGTTTGTCCGCTGAAAAATTGCTTTTTTTACATCAGCAAGGTTTTAACCGATTGAGTATTGGACTACAAAGCTTGGACAATTCGGTACTGAAACGTATTGGCAGAATACATACGGCGGAGATGTTTTTATCTGCCTATGAACAAGCCCGTAAAATCGGCTTTCAAAATATCAATGTAGATTTAATTGCCGGATTACCCGGTCACAGCAAGTCTCAATTTTTAGCTGGTCTAAAAAAAGTAATCTCTTTAGCTCCGCAACATATTTCGGTTTATGCTCTTCAGGTGGAAGAAGGCACTCCCTTTTATCGGCAAGGGGTACAGGCAGACGAAGATTTAATTCGGCGCGAATGGGAACAAACGCATTTTATGCTAGAAGAAGCCGGATACCGACATTATGAAATTTCCAATTTCGCCCGGCCCGGATACGAAAGTAAACATAATACCAATTATTGGCATAACGGCCCGTATATCGGGCTAGGAAGCGCGGCCGCCTCGTACCAGCAGGGGGTGCGGCGCAGTAATACACCGGCGGTGCTGGAATATATCCGCCGTATAAAAGCAAAGCAATCGGCGGTGGATTTTTCAGAGCAATTAACCGGTAAAGAAAAAGAAGGGGAAGCTATTATGCTGGGGTTGCGTTTGCTGGGCGGCGTATCTTTGACGGCATCACAACAGCAATTATTCGCTTCGGAAATAGCTGATTTGGTGCGCCGCGGACTTGTGGAGCAAAAAGCAGATTTACTAAAATTAACTTTTGAAGGGATGTTTTTAGCTAACCAGGCCTTTATGGCTTTTGTAGGTCCCTTTGCGTGATATGCAGATTACACCGTACCATACCGCCATATTTAAGTTAAAGGAAGATTTGCCGGATTTTATCGGGCGGCATATTACGCGGCTTGCAGAAAATGATATTTTGGCGGTAACTTCCAAATTGTTTTGTTTGTGGAAAGGGTGTGCGGTACCATATAAAAATGTGGCCCAAAAAACAGATTTAATCCGCCGGGAAAGTGAAAGCGTATTGCCCACGAAACTGGCTTGGCTAACTATAAAAAACGGCATGATTATGACCAATGGCGGAGTGGATGAATCAAATGCCAACGGATATTTGCTTTGGTTGCCGCCGGATTTATACAGCTGTGCAGCCCAGTTACGCCAAGCTCTTTGCAAGCATTATGGCGTAAAGCAACTGGGAGTGCTTGTTACCGACAGTATGATTTTGCCCTTGCGCTCAGGCGTCATCGGGGCCGCGGTGGCCTATAGCGGGTTTAAAGGGGTGCGAGACGAGCGCGGAAAGCACGATATCTTTGGCAAACCGTTGCAAACCACTTTGGTAAATTTGGCAGATGGGTTGGCGGCGGCCGCGGCGGTAACTATGGGCGAGCGCAACGAACAAACGCCGCTGGCTGTAATAACCGGAGCCCCTGTCACTTTTACCGCCCAGACAAATCCGTCGGAAATAAAATATCCGCCGGAGCAAGATTTGTATGCGCCGTTACTTCAAGCGGCCGGACTTATACAAAAGGAGAAAAAAGCATGAAAAGTATGATTGGTGAATTTAAGAAATTCATCATGCGCGGAAACGTGATTGATATGGCTGTCGGTATTATTATCGGCGGCGCGTTCACGAAAATCGTGAACTCAATGGTAGCAGATATCTTGATGCCGCCATTAGGCCTGTTAATGGGAAAAGTAGATTTTTCCAACTGGTTTATCGTAATTAAGGACGGTGCCAACGGGGCCGCCCATTATGCCACCATGGCAGAAGCGCAAGCTGCCGGTGCCACCACCTTAAATTTGGGACTTTTCTTAAATGCTGTTATCAGCTTTGTGATTGTGGCATTTTGTGTGTTTTTGTTAATCAAAGCCATTAACAAACTCAACGCTCCTAAACCAGAAGCTCCTGCTCCGGTAACGACGAAAAAATGTCCGTATTGCTGCACGGAGATTCCGTTAGAGGCGACCAAGTGTCCGCATTGCACCTCAGAGCTGAAATAAATTACGGCTTCTTTGGTTGAAACGATATGACACACAAAAAACGCAACTTTACGTTGCGTTTTTTGTTGCTTGGTGATATCGTATTTTAATTTACAAAAGATTATCAAAACTTTCGCATACTGTTTGGGCGTATGGATAGTGATAATCGTAGTTTTGACAACTGATTTCCCAACCATTTACACCAGAATTGTCCAGTTGGATGTCATACTGTTGGTCTTTTGTTAAATCTCCGTTTTGGTGACGATAAGCTCTTATCTCAGTATATCCAGAACATGTAACCGAATTTTGATACACGAAATTTTTACTACGACATTGATAGCCATCATTCTGATCACACGTCAATATGCTTTCAATATCTATATCTAGTAGATTACATTTGTTTTCTGCATTACCGGGGCAACCTAATACTTGTCCTTCAAAATCCGGATTAGCTAAACAAAAAGCATCTATGGCTTTGCGTAAATTTCCGAACATTGTAACTACTTCAGCTGAGCGGGATTTTTCAACAGCTTTTTGATATTGCGGAATAGCAATGGCAGACAAAATGCCAATGATGAGTACAACTACTAATAGTTCTATGAGCGTAAAGCCCCGTTCCTGATTTTTCATTCTTTTTCTCCTTTCTGTTTTTGGAGAAGATAAAAGAAACGGCCATATACCGAGCTCAGGAACGTGACCCAAATATACAGCCGTGGCTTCCCGTATAAACGGGAAACACTTGGTACCATTGGGTCTCGAGTTCCAATTGTACCTAATCAGCTGTTGTTGGCGTTCCTGAGGCTTTTCAAAGCCATCTGTATCGAATGATACATGTCCAAAAACAGATTAAATTGTGTACCAACTATACTACTGCTTTAGTATAACAAATTTTGTGGCGGAAGAATTAAACGGGTGGTAGGTGTACATAAAAAACCCCCGCAATTATGTTTCGGGGGTTTAGCTCATATATGTCATTTTCATGACCCTGTTCCTCTTTCCCGCCGGGGCTATGTACTCGGGCCTTCGCGCAATCGGGCAACACGCCGTGTCACCAGCAACTGCAGCCAACAGCATCATGCTTTCCAGCGGTACTTCGTACTATTAATATAATCGGATTTTGAAAAATTTCAAGGGGTATTTTTGAAATTTTATTTTTCGTCGGGAATCTTAGCGCGGAGCCAACTTAAAAACAAAGAATTACTAAAAAGTATAGGGGGAGTGGCAAGCATGGTACCGTATATGCGCGAACGGGGAATTTTAGCGCGGACAGTTGTGTCTAATAAATTGTTTTCTTGTTCCAGCTTATTGAGTGTATCGGCCGCCCACAATACCGGCCATGCAACGGCCGCCCGATGACGGGGCTGCGTTTTGGGAATAGAGGCTAAATACTCGTGAGCGACAGAGAGTTTTTTGCGTCCCCAATTAATCCATTTTTGTTTAATAGGCTCAAAACGGGGGCTATTAGACGCGGCGAATAAATCTTGCGCGCTCAGGGAGATGGTTTGTAAATCCTCTTGCGGAAAATAACAACGTCCGATACGTAAATCGCGCGGTAAATCTCGCAGAATGTTTACAATTTGCAAGGCATCTCCGATTTGTTCGCCCAGTTTTAGAAAAGAAGCGGTATCGGATTTTAGCTTAACCGTATGAGTTAACAGTTCGCTCCAAAATATTCCGGGTGCGCCTCCCATTAAATGGCAGTAGTGTTCCAATTCTTGTTGCGTTTGAAAAGCGGCCACGCTACCTGAGTTTTCAGCGGGAAATGTTTGCAAATCAATTTTCATGCCGTCACATACAGCTTGTACTACGGTTAAGATAAGTTCTTTTTTCCAGCTGTCTAATTTTTCAAATTCGGCGGCACAATCTATAAAATGACGCAACAATTTTTCTTCATGCACCGTGGAGGATGAAGAAGAAATATCGCTGATCAGTGTTTGTATTTTTTGGGGTTGCGGTTGAACGATAAGCGCAGGAAATTGTTGTATCCAAGCAAGACGTTTAGCCGGTTCAATTAAAGAGGTATCTGCAATACTGTCGGCGTAACGGCACAACAAATAAGCCACACAAAACGCATCCCGCACCGAGCGGGGCAATAACCGTGCACTGAGGTATAAACTGCGGGAAGTATGTTTGAGTAAGTTATTTAAATCCGTCATATTATTGATAGTATAAAATTTTATTGACATTAAATACAAATGTGTGCTATACTTTCTTATATGAAAACAATTTATACTACTAACTTGTCCGTGGCAATGGTAAATTCCTTTTCCATTATGTGTGAAGGGACCGGACTTGTTGGTGGGTGTAAATAATTAAAAATTAGATTTTGAATTCATTTACCCCACATTTAAAAAGGATGTGGGGTTTTTAATTTGAATAAAAACGGAGAAAAGAACATGAACATAAAGAACATACTTATCAGTGCAGCAGTAGTTGCAACGGTCGCAGCAGCGGCTCAGGCGCAAGGATGGGGTACTGTTCGCGATATTAACAGCTATGGCGAAGAGTATTTGTTAGAGATGCGTACTAAAGCAGCTATGCAACAGGTAGAAAAAGAAGCGCAAAAGCAACGCATTGCTCAATTGCGCGCCCAACAGCAAAAAGCTCAACAAGCTCAACAAGCCCAGCAAGCTCAGCAGCAACAGCCCAAAGAGACTGCTGCCCAGCAAGCCAAGCCGGCTCAGCAAGCACAAGCTAGCCAAACCCCTTCCTATTATTATGGAAGAGAGGGCAAATTGCTCGCTTTGAGTGATAAGACCGCAGAAGTATTAAACAACCAAGCGGAGCCCGCTGGTAAACAAACTGCGGCTAAACCGGAAACCAAAAAATCAACGGAAGCGAAATCGAAAAAGAAAGATAGTTTCTGGAGATATCTACTTCCGGGACCCATGCCGGGTGAATCTTGGAGTGCATATAACCAACGTATGAGCTACGCCGGTAGCCAGCCTTTCAAGTAAGTCTTGAATGTTGGAATGAAAAGACCGCTTACGAGCGGTCTTTTTTTGTGCTGTTTTTGTTTCTGCTCTCTTTACTGTCAACACAGAGCGTATTCACATTCCTCCATCCTGAAAAATCATATACCTTTTATTTTCGTTGTTTTTTTGGGCCGTTTTCTCGTCGGGAAATAAAAAAGGCTTGACTTGTTTTTTTTTTTGCTACGATTTCTTGAAACGCCGCTGTTTTCAAGGCACTGAGTCTCTAAACGTTGTGCTATGGGCGTTTTAAGCTTGTTTAACAGGAGAATAAAAATGTCAAAGAAAGCCTTTACCTTAATAGAACTATTAATCGTAGTTCTTATTATCGGAATCTTATCTGCTATTGCTATCCCTATGTATCAAGGAGCGGTGGACAAAAGCCATTGGAGCACTATGTTGCCGGGAGCCAAAGCGATAAAAGACGCAGAGGAAGCCTTTAAGATGTCCAATGACGGATATACCGACACCATGGCTAATTTGGATGTGACTATGGAGAACAATGATTTAACATTTAACTTAATTACTCCTAATAATACCTCTGACCCCAATGTAATCAGGGTGACAAATAGCAAACTGGCCAATGTGCGTTTAGCCAGCTACTTAGATGATAATCCGAAATTTGCCGGGCAGTTACATTGTGAAGCGCTTGCCGGAGATGAGCGTGCCAACAGACTTTGTGAGAAATTACTCAATGGGCAGGAGTTGACCTCAGCTGAGGGGTATACGGGTTATCTTTTAGACCAAGAGATAGATCAAGGAACTTGTCAAAATGCCAGTCGCTCTTGGAGCACA
>JAZNEO010000155.1:0-3872 GCA_045588685.1 Candidatus Avelusimicrobium sp.
ACCGGCACTTTATCAATGCACCGGCCATTGAGAACAACTTGATCTACCGTACAGATTACGCCGGCATCTATTGCTTGACTCCCTTGTTGACATCCATAACTCTTTTTAGCTGAGTTGTAATAACAAGAATACCCGGGATCACAACATTTATTATCGGGGCATGTAGCGGCTCCTAGTCCATAAAGAGATTCACAAGTGCCATAAAAGACACCGGGACCACTAACTGCTAACAAGATGCCTTGTTGGAAAGAACTAAATGAGTCTGACGGCAACCACCAAGAGGCATTATTGACAGAGGCGGAAGCACCTGATACAGAAGTACTGTATACGTCTGTACAGGACCCCTTAAATCCACCGTCGCAGCTATACTGCCCCGAATTATCACCATCACAGGTGTCGGCCATACCGCCGGCAGATCCTCCGCTGGCTACGCTTTCCTCACATTGTTCTTCTTGAGGAGGAGTTTGAGGCGCCATACAAGAGCCATCTACGTATCTATAGCCGGAAGTACGACACACACAACCGTTAGAATAGGTCGCTTCTACTTCTTCGTTTGCTTCATTACATATAATATTGTGAGAAGTATAACAAGTTCCCCAACTAGCTCCGCTACCTATTTCAAAAGAACTGGTCCAAGAGTAAGGCTCGCACGTTGCCAAAGGCTCGGGGGTTTCCGGTACTTCTACTTCTGCCACACATTCATCTACCGTAGCAGCCAGATCATCACAGTTTGGATAGTCTTTATTTAAAGCAGAACATCCGGTCCCCAAACAGCAGACAACCCCTTCCTTGTAAGAGGGAATCTGCAAAGTATAATTGCCCCCTTTCGCGGTGGCAACCGCACCTTGGTTAGTCAATGTATAAGTATAGTTCTTACTGGTCGAGGCATTGGCTAGTACTGCCACTTTATTTTTCTTATCCTCGCCCCAATAACGGTTTCCCATCATACACCGCTGCTCTTGCTCACGGCGCACCTCTCCTAACATATTAACGGCTTCTTCCGTCTTACGCGTTTCCAATACCCGTTTAAACTTCGGCACCGCAACGCCGGCCAATACACCTATTACCAGCACCACGACCAATAGTTCTGTTAGAGTAAACGCTTTTCTTTTTCTCAAACAGCCCATAAATTTCCTCCAGTTCCAAAAATACTTGCCGGTCACTTTCAAGTGACTCGTAATCTCCGACAAACTTCCCAGGGGCTTAACACACAAAGTCCCTATTCAAATGCTAGTAAAAAAAAGAACAAATTTCAAGTGCTATTTTTTTAGATAGCAAAGCACCTAAAAAACGGAGTTTTTTCCCCATTAAAAATTGTTAAAATACTGGTATGGATAATTTTCAAGAAATAGATAAAAAACAACAAGCCCGCTGGGAAAAAGAAAATCTTTTTGCCAGCCCCCGTTTGCCGAAAGGTAAAAAATTTTATTGTTTAGATATGTTTCCGTATCCGTCAGGAGCCGGCTTGCACGTCGGCCATCCGGAAGGATATACTGCCTCTGATATTTTGACCCGTTATAAACGGATGAACGGCTTTGACGTCTTGCACCCTATGGGTTGGGATGCTTTTGGATTGCCCGCTGAAAACTATGCTATTGCCACCGGTATTCATCCTTCCATTACCACGCAAAAAAACATAGACAATTTTAGACGGCAAATCAAATCGTTGGGACTGGCGTATGATTGGAACCGTGAAATTAATACCACAGATCCCGACTACTATAAATGGACGCAATGGATTTTCTTGCAATTATTCAAAAAGGGCCTTGCCTACGAATCGACCGTACCTATCAACTGGTGCCCTTCCTGCAAAACAGGGCTTGCCAATGAAGAAGTGTTCAACGGCAAATGCGAACGTTGCGGGCACCCGATCGAACGCCGCAATTTGCGCCAATGGATTTTGAAAATCACCGCTTACGCCGAACGTTTGCTGGAGGATTTAGACGGTTTAGATTGGCCGGAAAGTACCCTGGCGATGCAACGCAACTGGATTGGCAAAAGTAAAGGAGCGGAAGTCACTTTTCAGATAGACGGATCTGCCGATAAGTTAACCGTCTTTACCACCCGCCCCGATACGCTTTTTGGGGCTACTTATATGGTAGTTTCGCCGGAGCATCCTATCTTGCAACGCATCGTAACTCCCGCCCAAAAAGAAGCCGTGACCGCTTACCAAAACCAAGCCGCTAATAAAAGTGATTTGGAACGCGCCGATTTAAATAAAGATAAAACCGGCGTGTTCACCGGCGCTTATGCCATTAATCCGGTCAACGGGAAAAAGATACCCGTTTGGACCTCTGACTATGTATTGATGGGATACGGTACGGGTGCCATTATGGCAGTGCCTGCCCACGACGAAAGAGACTACGCTTTTGCGAAAAAATTCGGCTTAGAAATTATTGAAGTTATCAAAAGTGAGCAAGGAGTAAAGGATGCCGCTTTTACCGGAGACGGAGAGCTCATCAATTCCGGCTTCTTAGACGGACTGCGCGTACGCGAAAGTAAAGCCAAAATGATTGAATGGCTCAAAGAAAAAGGATTTGGGCAGGGCAAAACTACGTATAAACTGCGTGATTGGGTGTTTGCCCGTCAACGTTATTGGGGAGAGCCGATTCCGCTCGTTCATTGCGATAAATGCGGCGTCGTGCCTCTGCCGGAAGACCAACTTCCCTTGCGTCTGCCGGATATGAAACAATTTGAACCCTCCGGCACGGGCGAGTCTCCTTTGGCCAATGCCACCGAGTGGCTGCACACCACGTGCCCGCATTGCGGCGGACCGGCTTTGCGTGAGACCAACACCATGCCGCAATGGGCAGGTTCCTGCTGGTATTATTTGCGCTATATGGACCCCCGCAACGATCAAGCATTGGTAGATCCGGAAATTGAAAAAGCCTACGGCCCCGTAGATTGCTATATCGGTGGCGCGGAACACGCGGTACTACATTTATTATATGCCCGTTTCTGGCATAAAGTGCTCTATGATTTGGGCGTAGTGCATACCAAAGAACCGTTCCAAAAACTGCGCCACCAAGGTATGATTTTGGCCTTCTCTTACCGCGATAAATTAGGGGCCTATCACAGCTATGACGAAATAGATTTTAAAGACGGAAAAGCCTTTTTGAAAAGCACCGGAGAGGAATTATCCTCGATGGTGGAAAAGATGTCTAAATCCAAAAAGAACGTCATTAATCCCGATGATATCCTCAGCCAATACGGCGCCGATGCCTTCCGCATGTATGAAATGTTTATGGGTCCGTTTGAGGCTAGCAAACCGTGGGATATGAAAGGGATTGAAGGGATTTCCCGTTTTTTACGGCGCATTATGGCTTGGAATGAAAGCGTGAAACTAACCACCGCTTCCAATCCGCCGTCTGTAGAAATTCTCAAACATAAAACGATTGCCAAAGTGAGCCAAGACATTGAGGAGCTACATTTTAATACGGCCATTTCGGCGCTGATGGTATTTTTCAATGACATCAGCAAATTGGAAGCTGTCAGCCAAGATACGTTTGACACTTTCCTCAAACTTTTACACCCGTTTGCTCCGCATATTACGGAAGAAATTTGGCAAACTAGCGGTCATAGCGATTTCCTCGTCCGTCAGCCGTGGCCCAAAGCCGATAAGGAAATCATCGCGCAAGAAACCCTTGAAATGGGTGTACAAATCAACGGAAAAGTGCGCGACCGCATTCAAGTGCCGGCCAAAGCCAGTCAAGAAAAAATCCAACAAACCGCCTTGGCCAGCGAAAAAATACAAAAGTATTTAGAGGGCACGGAAATCAAAAAAATTATCGTCGTGCCGGCCCGTATTATCAACATCATTATTACCCCTAAAAAATAAGGAGGACTTATGAAAAAAATAGGATTTCTGTTGG
>JAZNEO010000156.1:0-2309 GCA_045588685.1 Candidatus Avelusimicrobium sp.
ATATGTTCAAAAACATTCTCGCGAAGTGCCTACCTATGAAATTGTGCAGACTGTCGGGCCGGAACATGATAAAACGTTTACGGTGGAAGTTTCCTTAAATGGGAAGCGATTGGGAGTCGGCAAAGGACATAACAAAAAATCAGCCGAACAAGCTGCTGCGCAAAATGCATATCAATCTTTGAAAAAGTAGAACGTTATGGCATTTAAAAAGAATTCTTCTAAAATTACAATTACTCAAACTAAACAAGTCCGTGAGGCTGTACAAAAGGCCAAAGGCAGACCTTGGCTTGCGTTGGGTATTATTGCATCGGTACCGGTTTTGTTTTTATTGGTATGGACGGTCACGAGCGGCCCTAAACATGGAAAGCCCGCTAAGAATTCTGCCAAAACAGAGACTATTTTGATCCGTCAGACCCCGCAGGAGCTAGCCGAAGAAGCAACGACCGCTTTGCGAAAAGGAGATACAGAAGCGTTTTTGGACTTGTTGGGAACTAAAATTAAGGATCCCAATATTACCAATAGCTACGGAGATAGTTTATTGTTGGCCGCGGCTACTTTGGGAAACGTAGATGCAGTGCAACAACTATTGGCTATGGGGGCAGATGTAAACAAACAGAATTACAATACACGAGATACGGCTGTCTTACGTAGTATAGCTGCAGACCATGATGAAATTACTCGTCTACTCGTGTATGAGCATGCCGATTTGAATATTCCCAATAACTATCGTCAAACCCCCATGGGACTTGCTGTTGAGAAACAAAAAGGCGAACTGGTGGATCTGTTTTTAGCTAACGGGGTAAAAGCAGGCTTAACGAGTGACAATTTGTTTCGGGCAGTGGCACAAAAGAATTTGGTAGGTGTTTGGGGAATGCTTAAAGGAGGGGTAGACCCGAACATTACCAATGACAAAAGTAATACTCCTTTGATTATTGCGGCATCTTTGGGAGATACGGATACCGTGCGGGCGCTACTGGCTTATCGTGCGGATGTCAATAAAGCCAATAAAGATGGCAACACCCCTCTTATTTATGCCGCGCGGTATAATCATCCTAATACGGTGATGGCTCTAACTGCCCCTTTGACTATGCAGTATCGCGTAGATTTAGATGCACAAAATAAACGCGGCGAAACAGCCCTATATTGGGCCGCACAAAAAGGGTATCCTACTGTAGTGAAGATTTTGTTGGCCTATGATGCAGATAAGAATATCAAAACCGAGGCTGGTCTTACGGCATTAGATGCAGCGAAAAAATATAACCGCCAAGATGTAATTACTTTGTTGACGATGAATATCAATCAATTAAAAGATTCTTTTAATAAACAGCTGCAGGCTCAGCAGCAAACTCAAGAAGTTGCACAGGAAGAGGCACAGTAAAATTTTTGCTGTTTTTACAACTCCGAGGGCATATGTCTTCGGAGTTTTTTTATGTTTTCTTAGCCGTGCGGATGAAACTTTTTGTGTTTTTGTTTAAGATCGGTTACGTCTAGATGCGTGTAAATTTGGGTAGTGGTCAAATTAGCATGCCCCAGCATTTCCTGTAAACTGCGTAAATCTGCTCCGCCTTGTAATAAATGGCTGGCAAAAGTATGTCGGAATAAGTGAGGATGTAAGGGTTGAGAGATGCCGGCTTTTCGCCCAAGTGCTGCCAGGTCTTTCCAAACACTGACGCGGCTGATTTTTTTCCCGTTTTTATTTAGAAATAATTCGGAGCCTACTGTGCTTTTGCTGGCAAAATGAGCTTCTCGTATAGCTAGATAATTCCGGATGCGCTCACAGCAAATCGGATGTATGGGGACAAAACGTTGTTTCCCTCCTTTACCGAAAGCCAATACCCACCCTTCCTCTATGTTTACGTTTTCCAGTTGCAAATGAATGAGTTCACTTACACGCAGACCGGTAGCATACAACAGTTCGATGATTGTTAACGTGCGTATTTCATCAAATTTTTCAGCGGGATAGGACAGTAATTTTTCCATTTCCGCGCGGGATAGTTGCTCCGGCATATGCTGGGGTAAGCGGGGGGATTTTAATAGACCAGTCGGATCTTTTTTTAAGTGCCCCTCTACGAGTAAGAATTTATAGAAACATTTTACGGCCTCTATTTTGCGGAAAATACTGGCAGGGGATAGTTTTTCATTTTCGCGTAGTTGGTAGGTAAAACTATCTAAAAATTGCGGTTGTATTTCAAGCGGCGAAATTTCGTTAGCTGCGCAATACTCCAAGTAGTGTGCCACGTCGGCAGTGTAAGCCTGGCGCGTGTTGATGCTCAACTGGCGTTCAAAGGCCAAATGATTTTGAAAATCCT
>JAZNEO010000157.1:0-6984 GCA_045588685.1 Candidatus Avelusimicrobium sp.
TAAACAAAGCCTGATAATATGAATTCTTAAGGTCAATTTTTCCGCCACGAACTTTAAAAGCATCAATACTCTGAAAAATAATTTCAAAATTTAGTTTATCAAAAGAAGAAGATTCGATACTTTTTTTCCCATTTTTAAAAATATAAGGAATATCATCAATGACACATATATGTTGAGATTGATAATTTTCTTCATCCTCCTCATCAGCATGCGCTTTTATCAAATTAGCCAATAAACCGTCTACAATAAAAGAGGAAGAATTTCTATGTGTTCTCTCCATCACAACTAACAACTTTTCTCTTATTTGTTTATCATTCACAAAAGAACCCAATTCCGCAATAGAACCGGCACTTTCACAAATTAATACAATAATGCCAGATAAGGCAGCAATGTATTTTTCTAGTTCCAGTAAATCTTCGGCAAAAGTTTGAGAATTTTTCCAATTTATAATATCTTCAGCTTTAAATACTTTTTTATTTTTAGACTCAAGATATTTTATCAATTCAGGGCGTAACGAAAGATCCTGTTGCGAACCACCACACAGGAATATCAAATTGGAAGGTCGGCTGTTGGTATTTTTGGCTGTGATTTTGTCCCAGTCGACCCTATCTAGAAAAGATTTCAACAACATAAATAGTTTTTATCTAACTTACACCAGCACGAAATATTGGAGAAATTAAGCGATCTCGGAAGCTTAATTTCTCCAATATTTCGGGCATATAAAATTAAGCAATCCGATCTAGCCTGGTGATACACCCGGCAATATCCAATAAATCCACATAAAAACTATTTATATTGTATCAGAAAATAACCCTTCCTACAATATAAATTTTTAGGCTATTTTCTGACGTCTTTTTCCTGCTCCTTCCCTGTTCCCCTAACTAGGGAATTTGCACATATTTCAGCAGCTATTTCTTAGACGAGGGCATATATATCAGCATGGCTCCAAAATCCAATGGATAAACCGGCTAATGCCTGTTTTTTGCCTGTTAATTGCCTGTTAAACAGGGAATTGCGCGTCACCACCCGGCGTTCTAAGAACCCGCACTCCATCAAAAATTGCTGCCCCACCATTTGAAAACCCACCCTTGCCGGTGGGTTTTTAAATGGTCGGGCGGAAGCAGGAGTCTTCCCTTTTTTCTTATACCGTAAAACCGCCCTCGTACTTAACAAAGGGAAATATTTATAGTGCCCAATCCACATATTTTGGACACCATAATCAGCCTCACAACACGGTAAGCAAAGATCATTGTCAAAAATCCCGATACTTTTTGTTGACACAGAAACAAAATTATTATATATTGTTGATAAGGAAACAAAAATATTATGACATGTAAAGAGTTTGATGCACTGATACAATCTCTCCTATCTATTGCTTCGGATATGGATATGGAATTTAAAAATCAAGACGGAACGCTTAAGAATTTTACCGTCAACGAGATGCACTGTATAGATTGCATTGGAAAAATAGAAAACCCCAATGTCACAAAATTGGCCCACGCCCTGTATCTTACCCGCGGAGGTATAAGCCGTTTAATCAGGAAACTGATTACCAAAGGTGCTGTGAAAATTTACACAAGCCAAAATAATAAAAAAGAAATTTATTATCGTCTAACAACATTAGGAAAGGACATATATGTGGCACATGAACATTTGCATAGAATGTGTCATAAGCAAGATGCTAAATTTCTAAAACAATTTAATAAAGAAGAATTAGAAAACGGGATAAATTTTATAAAAAAATATATTGCCCACATCAAACAACAGATTAAAAAACAATAGGAGGGAAGGAAATGGAGTTTATAAAAGAAGTAGTAACCGTTATTTTTTCAATATTTAATACGATGTCCCCTTATTTGTTACTTGGTTTTCTATTTGCAGGGATTTTGCATGTGCTTGTGCCGCAGCAATGGTTTTCGAAATACTTATCCAAAAATCATTGGACATCCGTTCTGTACGCCACACTATTTGGGATCCCATTACCATTATGCTCCTGCGGGGTAATTCCTACTGCAATGGCCATGTATAAGGAAGGGGCGTCCAAAGGCGCAACAATAGCTTTTTTAATAGCCACTCCGCAGACGGGGATAGATTCCGTCATTGCCACATATTCGCTACTAGGGCTACCCTTTGCTATTATCCGTCCGGTAGTGGCTTGTTTTACTGCTATTTTTGCGGGATTGGTGACCAATGCTTTCTCTGCTGATGAAGAGGCATTAACTACCGCCAAGCACACGTACCACCAAAAACAAGAACGACTTCCTCTTACGCAAAAATTGAAAAAAATCGTCCAATACGGTTTTGTGGAAATGATGGAAAATATCGGCAAGATGCTTTTGTTTGGGTTAATTGTGGCAGGGTTGATTTCCTATTTTGTACCGGATAATTTCTTTCTGATATTTGGTAATAACACGGTTTTGACGATGTTACTGGTACTGTTGGTGGCCATTCCGATGTATGTTTGTGCCACGGGTTCTATACCTATAGCCATAGCACTCATGATGAAGGGCATGAGCCCGGGGACGGCCCTTGTGTTACTCATGGCGGGGCCTGCCGCAAATATTGCCTCTATGTTGGTAATAGGTAAGATTTTGGGCAAAAAAACATTCGCGCTTTATCTATCAACCCTCATCATAGGCGCTATTGGATCCGGACTGTTTATAGACAATTTTCTACCTGCCAGCTGGTTTGATGTTGCTAATTTTACGATGGCAGCGCATCACCAGGGAAGTTTCTATTATTTTAAAGTGATTTGTTCCGGTATATTACTCATTCTTTTTGCAAACTCAATACTATTCAAGAAAAACAGAGAAAAAGAGGAAATGAAGGAAAATACGAATAAAGAAAAAGCAATTGCATTCAAAATTGGCGGCATGAGCTGCAATCATTGCAAAAGTAACGTAACAAACGCTATCAATAATCTCAAATCTGTCAAAACTGTTACGGTTAGTTTAAGTGATGGAGTTGCTTATGTGGAAGGAAAACCTACTGATGAAGAAATAAAATCCGCCGTGGAAGCAATCGGATTTGAATTTAAGGGAAGAGTTTAAATCTGCTCTACCCATCATGTCATGCGTGCAAGCACTATAACCTAATAAAAACCGCCCTCCGCCGTTAAGCAAGGGCGGCCAAACGGATGAATAAGCTGTTTCTTATTTTTTCATTAGTTTAAATGTAATGCAATTTTTCGGGCAAGATGTTACACACTTCATACAGTTAATGCAATTTGGGTGACACACAAACTCCGTGCTCTCTACCGCAATGTTCATCTGACACACTTTATTACATAGTCCGCAATGCACGCAGGTTTTTTCGTGCCGGACTATGCCGACCGGACGCAGTACACTCCACACACCTAGTGAAGCCCCTTTTATACAAAAATAATTACAGAAGGGCCTATCCGTAAACAGTGCGGCTACGAGAAATAAAATCAGCACAGAGCCATTGACCCAATCCCATGCGCCCGCAGCTACGCTATGCTCAAAAAAGAAGCGACTGTTTAAGACGGCGAGCACGATATTGACCATACTTAACCCGTAGAGAAAGTAGCGAAGCAACTGCGCGTATTGTTGGTATTTTTGCGGAAGTTTGAAACGGGGTAAATGTATCTTTTGGGCCACCCACCCAATCCACTCTTGTACCGAGCCAAAAGGACAAAGCCATCCGCAGAAAAACACACCGAAAAAAAGTATCGTAATCCAAATTTTCTGCCCCACGGTATCGGCAAACGGCATAAACGGCAAAAACAGGCCCGCCATAAAGCAAGCCTGTACGATAAAGCGTAACGGTTGCAGATATCTTTTCATCTAAAACCCTAGTTTCTTAAGCCAAGCATCTACTTTTAATTGAGAACCTTCACGGTCTTTTTGTGCCTCGTGACCGTAAATAGCCAATCCACTGAGTACATCTGCCTTTGTGGTCTTTTTGACACTGCTGGGGATAGACGACAAGCCGCTTCCTTCATGCGTAACAAAAGGGGCTACTTTTTTGCCTGTCCAATCGTACTGTTCCATAAAAGTGTAAAGTACCATCGGGTAATCGCTCCACCAATTCGGCCCTCCGATAAACACCATATCATAGTCCGCAAAGTTTTCTACTTTACCGCTGATTTCCGGGCGAGCGTTGGCTTTCTTTTCCTGTTGGGCCACTTGTGTTAAGGGCGTATATTGCGTGGGATAAGTATCATTTTTTAATTTAATCTCAAACAAGTCCCCACCTATTTTGGCGGCTATCATCTTGGCGATAATGGCTGTGTTGCCTTCTTGAATGTTACCGACGCTGTATTGCTCCCCGGTGCGGGAGAAATAGACCACTAACACCTTTTGATTTTTAGGTGCCGTTTGGGGCTTGGCATTACACGCTACTGTAAAGCACAAAGCCAGCAAACATAAACTTAATTTCTTCATGATTTATCTCCTTGAATAAAATGTGTAAATGTAATAGGCTCGTATTGCGGTCTATTTATCCCGTTCTTTTTGCCCAGCTCTATGCATTTTAAGAGCCACGCCATATTTTGCGCCAGCGTACGCATGGTCTGCAATCCTTCCAAATCCTTACGTACATCTTCCGGCGTGAAACCATGCACCATATTCCAATACTGAGAGCCGACTACCTGCATATTGGTAATACCAAAATACTTATTGAGACGGTCAAAGGAAGCCGTAGCCCCGCCTCTTCTGCAAGACACCACCGCCGCTGCCAATTTGCCTGCCATTTTAGCCCCGTGGGAAAAGAATAAACGGTCGCAAAATGAACACAGTTG
This sequence comes from Candidatus Avelusimicrobium sp., assembly GCA_045588685.1. Taxonomy (GTDB): domain Bacteria; phylum Elusimicrobiota; class Elusimicrobia; order Elusimicrobiales; family Elusimicrobiaceae; genus Avelusimicrobium. The sequence goes on from JAZNEO010000157.1 coordinate 4,763, forward strand.
CCCACTCGGACCTGAAAAATAAACGGGAGAACCCAGTACAACGGCATCAAATTCGTCCAACCGTGCACCTAATTTATTCACTTCATCATTAAACACGCATTTACCCGTTTCGCGGCATTTGCGACAAGCAATACATCCGGCAATAGGTTTGACCCCAATGTGAAAAATTTCCGTTTCTATATCGTATTTTTCAAGCGTCTTGGCAATTTCATTTAACGCCGTAAAGGTGCAGCCTTCTTTATGCGGACTGCCGTTAATGAGTAATACTTTCATAATTTACCTCTCCTAGCACTTCTTGCCCATATCATAGGCCTTTTTATAAGCAGGGAGTGTTTTAATCTCTCCTGCCTGCCATGCACCCGTTCCGTAAATAATGCCCTTTTCTATGGAGCCGTCCAAACAATCCCGCGTAAATCCACGCAAACCTTCTATGGTCGGGGCTAGATTATTCTTGTTGGTATCTGCCGCCGCCACGATAAAATAAATCTCTTTATTGGATATTTCCGTATATCGAGGCACACAGCGGTCAATAAACGTTTTTAACTGTGCGTCCATAGTATAGAAATAGACGGGAGTAGCCAATACGATTACATCGGCGTCTACCATTTTCTCTAGCAGACTTTTCATGTCGTCTTTTTGTACGCAGACATGGGTGTTATTGCATACGCCGCAACCTAAACAATAATTGATTTTATGCTCACGCAAAAACACTTTCTCTACTGTGTGTCCGGCTTCTTGAGCGCCTAGCAAAAACTGATCGCACAATAAATCAGAATTGCCTCCCTTTCGGGGCGAAGCGGAAATAATCAATACTTTTTTACTCATAATATCTCCTAGAATTTAAGCTCTTGTGTTTTGGATTTAATGGCTTTGTCATAGACGGAAATCTTATAATCTAAGCGTTTTAGCGTATCCTGTAATTCCGTCATACGGGCTTTTAGTGTTTCTCGTTCCGCAGCCAATAAATCCCGTCTGGCTTTCAGTGTGCGTTTGCCTTTTGCAAACAGTTCAAAGTATTGTTTTAATACTTCTATAGAAAGCCCCGCACCACGCATACATTTCACAAACCCAATGCGCTTACAATCTTCCTCAGTATAGTTACGCACACCGCCTTCGGTACGGCTGATATAAGGGAGTAGCCCTTCCTTTTCATAGTAGCGCAACGTATCGGGCGAAACGCCGCATTTTTCGCTGACCTCGGAAATAGTCATTACAGACTCTCCTTGAGGATTTGCACCACTTCAGCGCGGTCAAGCACTTTGTAGCCGCCTTTTAGGATGAAGGTAGCATCGGCCATCCCTTCTATCATTTCCGGCGTGGCACCCAGCTCCGTGATATGTAGCGAAACGCCGATTTTCTTCATCCAGTTTTCCAAAGCCACTAATCCTTCTTTGGCTACTTGTTCATCCGTTTTTCCTTCCGTTTTTACTCCCCACACATTAACCGCAAAACGTTTGAATTTGGCTATGCCATAGGGCATAATGTGGCGATAGTAAGGTAACGAAACTGCCGCCAACGTCATCCCGTGAGTAGCGTCGGTATATGCGCCGACCGCTTGCCCGAGCATATGCACCATCCAGTCGGTGGTTTTCCCTTTGGCAATAAGCGTATTTAAGGCCCACGTTGCACTCCACATAATGTTGGAGCGGGCCTCATAATCTTGCGGGTTTTCCACAGCAATTAAAGAACTATGCACTACCGAACGCATCAGCCCTTCGGCTAAGTAATCGCTCGTGTTATCATCTGTGCCGGAGAAATACTGCTCGCAAATATGGTTGAAAATATCATAGATACCCGATACCATTTGTCGTTTGGGCAGTGTAAGCGTGAATTTCGGATTTAAAATAGAGAACTTGGGCATTACATTTTCGCCAAACACGTGGCCGATTTTGAGGTGTTTTTCGTGGTTGGTAATTACGGAGCCGCCGTTCATTTCAGAACCTGTGCCAACCATAGTAAGCACGCACGCCACAGGAACAATTTGGCACGTAGGTTCTTCAAAGCGGATAAAATACTTTTCCCAAGGGTCCTGTTCACAATGGACGGAAACGGACACCGCTTTGGCATAGTCGCAACACGATCCACCGCCAACGGCCAACAACAAATCCACCTTGTTTTCACGGGCGATTTTGACCCCTTCGTTTAGTTTTTCCACCGTCGGATTCGGCATAACACCGCCGTCTTCCACAATGGTTTTCCCGTTGGCTTTTAAGATGGCTACC
>JAZNEO010000158.1:0-5760 GCA_045588685.1 Candidatus Avelusimicrobium sp.
TTGCCCTGCATGGACAATGATGACTTGCGCCGCGGGAAACCCACCAATCATAAAGTATTTGGAGAGGATTTATCCTTATTGGCCGGAGATGCATTGCTCACGTATGTGTTTGAAGTCTTTGCCCAAAATGGGAAGGTAAAAGCGATTGGAGCAGAAAACACCTTGAATGCGTTGCAAAATTTTGCTCACCGGGCCGGAGCTTCCGGCATGGTAGGCGGACAAACCTCGGATGTATATGCCGAAGGAATGGGCACGCAAGAAGCCGCCAGCCAGCGCGCCGAAAAACTGAAAAAAACTTCCAAAAAAATGGCCGATAAGAGCTTACGTTATTTCTTGCTCCCCCCCACCACCAAAGAAACGACACCCGAGACCGTTTTGCGCTATATTCACGCCAATAAAACCGGTGCCCTCATTCGCGCCAGCGTGGAAACCGGGGCCTTACTGGCCGGCGCAAAAGGAGCTGACTTGAAATACATTCAACAGTATGCCGATTGTATTGGATTAGTGTTTCAAATTGTAGATGATATTTTAGATGTTACGGCTACTGCCAAACAACTGGGAAAATCTAACAGCGATGCGCAAAACGGAAAATTAACTTTTGTCAGTTTATTTGGATTAGAAGGGAGCCGCAAACATGCACAGTTGCTTATTGCCAAAGCGCAAAAGGCACTGGACAGCTTGAAAAATGTAAAGAAAAAACAATTAGCCCCATTATACGGTATGGCTGAATTTTTCAAAACACGTACCTATTAAGGAGTGCACATGAAAGTATTACCTACGGTTAAAACTCCGGCAGATTTACGTAATATTAAACGCGAACTGTTGCCGCAACTATGCCAAGAATTACGCGAAGAAATTATCAAAACTACCAGCAAAAACGGTGGGCATTTGGGATCTAGTTTAGGCGCGGTGGAAATTATTACTGCCCTGCATTATGTGTTTAACACGCCTAAAGACAAAATTGTATTTGACACCGGGCACCAGTCCTATGCTCACAAACTACTCACCGGTCGTCAAAACAAATTTCGCACCATCCGCACTAAAGGCGGACTAAGTGGTTTTCCGAAACGAAGCGAAAGTCCATACGATACGTTTGGAGTGGGGCACGCCAGCACTGCTTTATCAGCAGCTTTAGGAATGGCAATTGCGCGCGACCAAAAACAAGAAAATTCAAAAGTGGTAGCCCTCGTAGCCGATGGCGCTTTAACCGGCGGCATGGCCTATGAAGCAATGCAAAATGCCGGATTACTCGCTACCGATATGCTGGTCATTTTAAATGACAACCAAATGTTTATTTCGCAACGCGTGGGACAATTAGGGCAACTATTAACCAAACTCTTAACTAAAAAATATGTGCAGTTGGCGGAAGAGAAAGCTACCAATTTCTTAAAGCGTTTTGACGATTTAGGCAATAATGCCGCCAAACTGGCCAAGAAAGCGCGCTCTATTTTATTTCCGGGTACTATTTTTGAGGAAATGGGTTTCCGCTATTTTGGCCCTGTTAATGGCAATGATATCGATGCTATGATTGATGTATTGGAAAGCGTCAAAGAAGTAAAGGGGCCCGTGTTATTACACGTAGTCACCAAAAAGGGAAAAGGCTACGCGCCCGCCGAAGAAAAACCCACCAAATTTCATGGCATTGGTATGTTTGATGCAGACACCGGTGACAGCTTAGGCAAAAGCAATCAAATTACTTTTACGAAAGCTTTTTCCGATGCGCTGGTTAAACTGGCCAAAGAGAATAAAAAAATCAACGCCATCACCGCGGCTATGCCGGAAGGAACGGGCTTGGCGGAATTTAGAGAAACTTTTCCGCAACGTTTCTTTGACGTCGGAATTGCAGAAGAGCACGCCGCCACTTTTGCCGCAGGAATTGCCGCCGAAGGCTTACAACCGGTGGTAGCGGTATACTCCTCTTTTATGCAACGTTGTTATGATCAGCTGGTACATGATATTGCTTTGCAAAACTTGCCCGTCGTGTTTGCGCTGGACCGCGCCGGCTTAGTTGGAGAGGATGGCCCTACACATCACGGCTCATTTGATTTAAGTTTTTTGCGCAGTACGCCTAACATTGTTTTAGCCGCACCAGCTGATGAAAATGAACTAGGACATCTGCTTAAAACAGCTTTTGAGGCCAAAAAACCATTTATCTTACGTTATCCGCGCGGTGCCGGATTTAATGTACCGGTGGACAAGCAGCTCAAAACTCTTCCGATCGGTAAGGGCGAGTGGTTGAAAAAAGGAAAAGATATGACATTAGTAGCTATCGGCAACTATGTACATCCTGCCTTAGAAACTGCCGCACTACTACAAAAGAAAGGAATAGAGGCCGGCGTGATTAATGCGCGTTTTGTCAAACCGCTAGACATCGAAATTCTGCAAGAAGCCTTGCAAAATTCCCCCAAAATAATTACCCTAGAAGATAATAGCTTAGCGGGAGGATTTGGTTCGGCCGTAGCGGAATATCTAACTTCGCAAGAAAAGCCTTTCAAACTCTTGCGTTTGGGTTTGCCGGACAAATTTGTAGAACATGGAAAAGTAGCGCTCTTAAAAGACCAACTGGGCCTTACGCCACAAAAAATGGCTGAAACTATACATAAATGGAGCAAATGAACATGAAAAAAACCATTCGACGAAAACTGCAACATCAACTACAGCACAATTTGTCTTATTTACGTGCCTATGAAGATATTGACTTACTCAATCAGCCTGCATTGCGTTCTGTACGTTTACAATTAGAAGCGTTAAAGCCAGAGCTATATTTGCTGGCAAGAGATATTAGTGAAACGATTGTATGTTTCGGCAGTGCGCGTGTACGCCCTGAGAAAGAAGCCAAGGCCAAATTAAGCGCCGCTAAAAAAGAATTAGCCAAACATCCGAAAAATAAAAAACTACAACAACAAGTCAAAACCGCAGAAGGATTATTATCTTTGTCTAAATACTATGACATGGGACGCGAAATGGGAAAACTCATTGTCACCAAAAGTCATAAACGTTTTTCGGTGATAACCGGCGGCGGTCCGGGCCTTATGGAAGCAGCTAACCGCGGTGCTTATGAAAACGGTGGTGTGAGTATCGGCATGAACATTACGCTACCGCATGAACAAGCACCTAACCCATATATCTCGCCAAATTTGGCTTTTCTGTTCCACTATTTTTCTATTCGGAAAATGCATTTAGTCATGCGCTCCAAGGCCGTAGTGGTACTACCGGGCGGATTTGGTACTTTTGATGAAATGTTTGAACTATTAACTTTAGTACAAACCGGTAAAAAAGAACGAATTCCCATTATCTTAATCGGAAAAGAATTTTGGAATTCCGTGGTTAATGTCAAAGCTTTGGCCGACTATGGGGTCATTAATCCGGAAGATCCTCACGTATATCAAATTGTAGATACGGCCGAGGAAGCTTGGGATATTATCGCAAAATTCTACAAGATAAAATAAGAAATATAAGGAGTCTAGCATGAAAAAATTAATGTTGTTAGCTGCAGCAGCCATGTTGTTAAGTGCTTGCGCTACTCCTGCTACAGAAGCTGGTATAGCACTATTTGCACAAACAACCCAGCCGCTCATGGTTACCGGAAACACCGGTAGGAAAGTAGGCCGCGCTTGCGCCACCAATGTACTAGGCTTAATCGTACAAGGTGATATGTCTGTAGAGGCCGCCAAAAAAGATGGAAAAATTACCCATGTCGCTTCTGTAGATAAAGAAGTGAAAGGGTATGCCCTGTATGCAGAAGTTTGCACTATTGTAACGGGTTCCTAATTTTTCGTTCTCCCCGTATCAAACGATACGGGGAGTTTTATGTTCCCCCCTTTAATTTTCTCTTTCATATTTGCTAAAATACCAGTATGGGTGCTTTTCCGATTATTGTATCTTCGCCTTCCGGCGGTGGCAAGACAACGGTAGTGCAACAGATTTTAAAACGAGAGACGTCAGTTTCCCGCGTTGTTACTGCCACGACTCGTGCGCCGAGAACGGGAGAAAAAGACGGAAAAGATTATCATTTTTGGACGGAAAAACAATTTTTAACTGCTGTTAAAAAGGGCCGCATGCTGGAATGGGCTAAAGTGCATGCGCACTATTACGGAATTCCGAAATCTTCCGTGGACAGTTTGATAAAAAAAGGCATTTGTCCTGTACTCGTCATTGATGTACAAGGGGCCAAAACCGTAGCCAAAAAATATCCGCAGGCAGTTAAAATTTTTATTGTTCCGCCCAACTTAAAAGTTCTAAAAGAACGCATTGCTGCGCGCAAAGACAATACGCAAGACATCGCTTTACGCTTAAAAACGGCTAAGCAAGAATTAAAATCTATGCTATTTTATGATTATGCTGTACTAAACGATGATTTGAAAACAGCTGTGGCCGATACGTACTGTATCATTCGCGCGGAACAACTAAAAATGAAACGAATTGGTAAAAAATTTAAAACTATCTAAACGATTAAAGGGAGTAGGTATGGCAAATACAAAAAATGACACAAACTTTGAGTCCGAACTCATGAATTTTGACGGAGACCGCTACGATATTGTGGTGTTGGCCTCTTTATGGGCTAAACAGCTTAGAAAGAAAGCTGAATATAAACATCAACCGCATGCAGCCGTCATTAAAGTAGCTTTGGATGATATTTTGTCCGGCAAAATGACAAAAGATACCGTCTTAGAAGTTTGCCGCCAAAATTTAGAAGCTGAATTAAAAGCCCAAGAAGAAGCCCGTAAGGAAGCCGAACGTAAAGCCAAAGAACCCATGAGATTATAATCCATGAAAGAAAACGTACGGACATTGGCGGCGGATTTGAAAGCTTTTTTAGCTAGCCGGCAAGAAGATGATCTAATACCGGCGGCCTTTTCTCAGGCCGCCGCGTTTGTTCCGCCAGAGACGCCCGCACAAGATACGCTGGCGCCGCAGGACCATTTGGCGGTAGAGTTTGTTCGGGCGGCTAAACATCCTGCCACGACTTCCGCCAAACAAACGCCCTTTACAACTCAAACTATACCCGAAAATTCATCCCCCATCGCCGAGGAGAAAATATCTATGTCTGATGTCCAAACTGCTTTAGATCAAATTGCCAAAGAAATTCATGCATGCCGTCGCTGTCCGTTAGGAAACAGTCGTTTGCATGCTGTGCCCGGCGAGGGAAATCCCCACGCACAGCTCATGTTTATCGGGGAAGGCCCCGGTTTTGATGAAGACCACCAAGGCCGTCCTTTTATTGGGCGGGCAGGACAATTATTAGATAAAATGATCGCGGCAATGGGATTAAAACGTGAGCAAGTGTTTATTGCTAACATTGCCAAATGTCATCCCATGATCCATCCAGAAAATCCAGAAGCACACGGCAACGACCGTGCTCCCAATGCTGGCGAAATTGCTGTATGCCGCAAATTCATTGAACGGCAGATTGCAGCTATTTCTCCAAAATACGTGGTCGCGTTGGGCGGAGTGGCGGCCAAAGCTCTTATCAGTGATACCAAAACGTAAGGACCCTTGCGCGGGCAAATTCACCTCTTGCATTTAGACAGCGTAGAATTAAAAAAACCCGTCAAGATTTTGGCCACCTATCACCCGGCAGCCCTGTTGCGCAATCCAAATTGGAAAAAGGATGCATGGGCAGATTTACAGATGGTTATGGCAGAGATGGGGCTCAAGCGTCCTAATGCCTAATATATGTACTGCAAACTTGTCTTTGATGTTCCGCTAGATAGAGATTTTGATTACGCTATACCGCCCGAGTTAGCGCCGCGGGTGCAC